>NZ_JBIBZU010000011.1:0-262947 GCF_043088245.1 Streptomyces sp. NPDC014623
CCGCTACGAGAAACGCGCTTACATCTACCTCGGTACCGTCACGCTCGCAGCCCTCGTCATCTGGCTCAGAACATGATCCGAGAAACAGTGCCTAGAACGACCGGCAATAGGCATCGGGTGTAGGGAGGATGCAGAGCAGGCACGGGTTCACGTGATCATGGAGTCTTTACGCTCGGTGATCACGAAGGACGGCCGTGCCGGCGCTGTCGTCCTGCTGCTCGAAACCGCTCGGCGCCGGAGGGAGACGATCATGACCGCCGTGCTCCGGGGCGGCCTACCGTGCCGGGCGGAACGGCTGCAGGAACCGGATCCCGTCCTCGATGCTGCCGTCCATCAGTTCCAGCAGTCGGGGCACCAGGTCCTGCATGCGGGGTGCCTGCAGGTGGCCTTCGAGGGCCTCGCGGCTCTCCCAGCGCTCGAAGATGACGAACGTGCCCGGTTCTCCCTCGACCTGGTGAGCCTCGTAGTCGATGTTGCCCGCGTCGTGGCGTGATGCGGTGACGGCGGTTGTCATGAACGCCCTCATCTCGGCTTCCTTCCCGGATTTGGCCCGGGCTTCCCACAGCACGGTGACGTAGCGGTTCGACGTGGTGATCATGATTGCTCCTCCTGACTCCGAACAGCACGGTCGTGCGCTGTTCACGCACCCCATGCTGGGTCCCCGGGAGGGTTGGCGGGAGCTACGGGGCTTCGTGGTATAGCGCGTGCTACCCAGCGGGGCGGGGTGTGCGGGAGGATGGTGTGCATGGATCACCTCGGTGCCGCGCTGCGGGCGTGGCGGGACCGGCTGGATCCCGCGACGGTGGGCTTCGCGCACGGCTCGCCCCGTCGGGTCCCTGGTCTGCGACGCGCGGAGCTGGCGACGCTGGCCGGCATCTCGGTCGAGTACGTGGTCCGGCTGGAGCAGGGACGGGTGGCGACACCCTCGGCGCAGGTCTGCTCGGCCCTGGCTCGCGCCCTGCACCTGTCCGACGACGAGCACGCTCACCTTTTGCGTATGGCCGGTCATGCAGCGGATCCGAGCCGGGTTCCGCGAATGATCCCGGGGAGTCTGTACCGGATCGTGGACCAGCTCGCTGGCAACCCGTTGGCGATCTACGACGCCACCTGGCAGTTGCTGCACTGGAATCCGTTGTTCGCGGCCACGTTCGGCGATCCCACGGTCCGCGCTGTGGGGGACCGCAACGTCCTGGTCTGGCAGTTCCTGGGTGAGCTGCCCCGGGTCCGGCAGACGGCGACCGAGCGGGCGGCGTTCGAGGAGTCCCTCGTCGCCGACCTGCGCGCGACGACGAGCCGGTACCCCGAGGATCCTGACCTCGCGGCGTTGGTATCGAGGCTGAACCTCAGCCCACGGTTCTGCGAGTTGTGGGGCCGCCGAGCGGTGGGCGGTCACCAGAGTGCGCACAAACTCGTCCAGCACCCGGATGTCGGAGACATCGCCATGAACTCCGACATCCTCAACACCCAGGACACGAACCTCCGCCTGGTGGTGTACACGCCGCAGCCAGGCACCGACGCCCGCGGCAAACTTGAATTCCTTGCGGCCATTGGGGTCCAGAGGATGTCTCCTCAGGGGTGACGGCCCGCGTTCCGCTTCCTTGTCCGGTGGACCGGGCAGGCGGGTGGTACGCGCCGTACCAGGAAGTTTCGTAGCTCCCGCCGACCCTCCCGGGACCCCAGCATGGAGTGCGTGAACAGCGCACGACCGTGCTGTTCGGACTAGGAGGAGCCGTCATGACCACCACATTCATCACCGGGGCCAACAAGTCTCTCGGTCTTGAAACCGCTCGTCGCCTCGTCGAGGCGGGGCACACCGTCCTCCTCGGTGCCCGCCACCGTGAGCGCGGTCGGGCCGCGGCCGAGTCGCTCGGCGCCCGGTTCGTGTCGATCGACGTGACCGACGATGCCTCGGTCCGGGCCGCGGCCGCGGATGTCGCCGCGCATGAGGGAACGATCGACGTCCTGGTCAACAACGCCGGCGTCCTCGGCAAGGTCGGCCCCGTCGAGGAGTACACCGCGGCCGACGTGAGCGCCGTGCTCGACGTAAACGTCGTCGGGATCGTGCGCGTCACGCACGCCTTCCTCCCGCTGCTGCGCAAGTCGCCGAACCCCGTCATCGTCAACGTGTCCAGTGGGATGGGCTCGTTCAGCATGACCCAGGACCCGGCGCGGATCGAGTCGCGATATGCCCTGCCCCTCTACTGCGCCTCGAAAGCCGCGGTCACGATGCTCACGACGCAGTACGCCAAGGAACTGAAGGACGTGAAGGTCAACGCCGCAGACCCCGGGCAGACCGCGACCGACTTCACCGGCGGCCTCGGGCACAGCGTCGCCGACGGCGCAGAGTCCATCGTGACCCTCGCGACGATCGGCCAGGACGGGCCGACGGGACAGTTCATCGACCGATCCGGGAACCTCCCGTGGTGAACCGGCCCTGAGCTCAGGGCCGGTCGACCCACCGCCCTGCGCATACCTCCTGCTCGTAATCTCTACGCTCAGTGATCACGAAGGATGGCCGTGCCCGCGCTGCCAGCTTGCCTGCTCGAACCCCTGTGGGACCAGTTCGCCGCGCTCCTCCCCGTCCGGGAGGAGTTCGTCGTCGGCCACCCGCTGGGCTGTCACCGCCGCCGCATCCCCGACCGAACCGTCTTCGAGCACGTCGTGCTCGCGCTGGTCCATGGTTCCGGCTACGAGCGGATCTCCACGCCCGGATGCTCGGACCGCACTATCCGCCGACGCCTCAAAGAGTGGTCGCGGCAGGGGATTTCCAAAGCGCTGCACGCTCTCGCCCTGGACGCCTACGACCGGATGATCGGCCTCGACCTTGGCGAGATCTCGGTGGGCGGCTGCATCACCAAGGCCCCGTCCGGCGGGGAGAAGGCCGGCCGCTCGCCGGTCGACCGGGGCAAGCAGGGGCTGAAGCGCTCCGCTGCCTGCGACGCCCGCGGCGTCCCGCTGGGGATCGTCTCCGAGGGGGCCAATAGGCATGACTCGCCACTGCTCGGACTGACCCTGGACGCCGCGCAGGAGCAGGTCGGCATGCTGCCGCACACCGTGAACGTCAACCTTGACCGGGGCTACGACAGCATCAGGACCCGTGCGTTGATAGCCGCGTTGGGGTTCACTGCCGAGATCGCCCGCAAGGGTGTGCCCGCCCCGATCCAGGCCAGCAGGCGCTGGCCCGTCGAGCGCACGCATTCGTGGATGAACGGCTACGGCAAGCTTCGGCGCTGCACCGAGAGAAACGGCAGGGTCGTGGACTTCTACCTCTACCTCGCCGCTACCCTCGTCACACTTCGCATGCTGATCCGGCAGGCACGCAGCCGCTACCGCTGGGATGGCCGACCCACCAGCCGCCGTCTCAAGTGATCCATTCGCCGGTCGGTCTTACTGCTACCTGGGCGGACGTCCGCGGTGTTCGTGCATGCCCGCCCGAAACCCATCCGGTCGATCAGCCTTCTCCGGCTGTGAGTTGTCGGGCGCCACATGAGTCGCTTCCCGCCCCGGTCCACGGGCTTGGACGACGGGTTCGGACCGGCGCCGGCCTGCTTCCCGGAGCCTGGAGTACGAGGGATGCCGTCACGGGCCGCGTACAGGTGCCGAGCGGCAGCGACGTAACCTGCAACAGGCGAGTCAGGTACTGCTGACGCGTCGCAGCCGTCCGTGAACAGCCTCGGGTGGCTCCCGCACTCCGAGATGTCAGGCGCCCGGAGCGACCAGGAGGTTGACCGGTGATCACTCTGACCGCGGTGGGAGGGGTGGCCCTGGTCGAACTGGGCATGGCCCTGACCCCTGGACCGAACATGGTTCACCTCGCCTCCCGCGCGATCACCCAAGGCCGCAGGGCGGGCCTGGTCAGCCTCAGCGGGACCGCCGTCGGGTTCGTGTGCTATCTGCTGGCTGCGGCAGCAGGTCTGTCCGCGCTGTTCGCCGCCGTACCGGCGGCGTACACGGTGGTCAAGCTCGCCGGGGCCGCCTACCTGGCCTACCTGGCCTGGGGCATGCTCAAGCCCGGTGGTCGCTCGCCCTTCGCCCCGGACCAGGGCCTGCCGCCGGTCTCCGACGCCCGCCTGTTCTCGATGGGGCTCCTGACCAATCTGCTCAACCCCAAGATCGCTCTGATGTACGCCGCGCTGCTGCCCCAGTTCCTGGACCCGCAGGCAGGCCCGGCCTGGGCACAGCTGCTCCAGCTCGGCGGGGTGCAGATCGTCGTGGGAGTCACCGTGAACGGGTTGATCATGCTGGGCGCGGCACGGATCTCGGGTTTTCTGGTCGCTCGGCCCCGCGTCATGACAGCCCAGCGGTTCACCGCAGGCGGCCTGCTGGGCGTTTTCGCACTGCGCACCGCCCTGTCCCGTACCCCCGCCCCCACCTGAGCCTGAGCGCGTCACACAGAAGATCATGTGCTGTGCGGTCTCCGTGACGCACTCCGGAGCGCCCGGGCGGGCACTGCACACGCCGGCGGTAGGCATTCGGTTCCGGCGCGCTTTCCGGTGCGGGAGATTCCCCGGGTCCCGGCCTCGCCCGGGAAGACGCTTCGCCACGCCCCCGGCCCGGTCTCGGGAACGGGGCCGGGCCCCACCCGCCGGCCGGCAGTCCCGCCAGGCAGATCGCGGGCAGGTCATCAGGACCGCCCCGGCCGTCCGGAGCCGGTGCCCGGGGCGGTCCGGGTTCTTGACGTGCTAGCGACAATGATGGCTTGATGGGCGGTACGGAGAAATGGGAGCGCTCCCAGGGCGCGTGTACCGCACTCCTGCTCCCGCCCCACTTCGGGAAGGACACCCCGTGCGCAGCAGGCATCACCCCCTCCTCGCCGCTTTCCTGGCCGTCCTGTTCGTCTTCGTCGCCGGCTTCGGCCTGGCCGGTGCCCCGTCCGCCACCGCCGCCACCACCGCGGCCCCGGTGCGGATCATGCCGCTCGGCGACTCCATCACCGGCTCCCCGGGCTGCTGGCGTTCCCTCCTCTGGAACCAGTTGCAGAACGCCGGTCACACCGACATCGACTTCGTCGGCACACTGAACGCCCAGAGCTGCGCCCTCACGCACGACGCCGACAACGAAGGTCACGGCGGTTTCCAGGCCACGGCCACCGCCGACCAGGACCTGCTCCCCGGATGGTTGGCGGCGACCTCGCCGGACATCGTTGTCATGCATTTCGGCACCAACGACGTCTGGAGCAACATCGCACCGGACGTCATCCTTGCCGCTTACACCAAACTGGTGGGCCAGATGCGGGCCGGAAACCCGGCGATGAAGGTGCTGGTCGCCCAGCTCATCCCGATCAATCCGAGCAGCTGCGCCGAGTGCGCCGCTCGTACCGTCGCCTTCAACCAGCGCATTCCGGCCTGGGCACACGGCATCACCACCGCGCAGTCTCCGGTGACCGTCGTCGACCAGTGGACGGGCTTCGACACGGCCACCGACACCTACGACGGCGTCCACCCCAACGCCTCCGGCGACGCCAAGATGGCGGCCCGTTGGTACCCGGCTCTGTCGGCCCTGCTCACCCCTGGGTCCCCGGGGGATCCGGGGAGCCCCGGGAACGGCGGTTGCTCCGCGGCCTTCCGGGCGGTGTCGGCCTGGCAGGGCGGTTACCAAGGCGAGGTCACGGTCACCAACACCTCGTCCGCTGCGGCGATCTCTTCCTGGGCGGTGGCTCTGACCCTCCCGGCGGGCAGTCGGCTCACCCAGGTCTGGAACGGCGCACTCACCGGGACGACGGTGCGCGACGCCGGGTGGAACGGCACGGTGGCCGCGGGAGCGAGTACCACCTTCGGCTTCCTCGCGAGTACGCCGGCCGCGGCGGGCACGCCTTCGGTGACGGCGACGTGTTCGGCGTCCCAGCCATGATGCATGGAGAAGGTTCGGGAGTGGGCTTCTGAATCGGTTCGGCGAGGCGGCCCGCTCTGCCGGGCGGGCCGCCCCGGCAGGCGCCGGAACCGGCGCCCGGGGCCGTCCGCGCCCATGACTCAGGCAGCCCGGCCGCGGTGCGCCGGACGGTTCAGGGCGAGTCGGGCGGCTCCTCAGGCCTCGGGGTCGCGCAGACCGACGCAGTCAAAGGCCCAGAAAGCTTCCGAGTAGACGAAGGTGCCCGTCATCCACGGCTCGTGAGCGGACAGCCGGGCGACCTGGAACGCGGCTTCGGGGATCCGCAACGACGGCGAACGGAAGCCCGCCGCGCCGGCACCCTCGAAACCGCGTGCGCCGTAGTAGTGCGGTGAACCCTCCAGGAACACCAACGGCACACCCTGGCTGTCGGCCGCCGCGAGGGCATGGGCGATGAGCCGCGTACCGACACCCCGACGCTGGAACTCCGGGACCACGCCCAGCGGTGACAGCGACAGGACGTCCACGATCCGGCGTGGAGCGTCCAACCGCGTCGCGCTCAGCAGGACGTGCCCGACGACCCGGCCGTCAACGGCAGCGACGAAGGACATCGGCGCCAGTGCGGCCTCCGTGACGCGAAGTGCTTCCACGAGTCCGGGAACCCGATCGTCGTGACCGAAGGCGCGCGTATGGACCTCGCGCACATCACGGTGATCGTCAGCCGTCTCCTGCCGGATCACCAGCCGGGCGCCACCAGAAGCGATTCGGGAGCCTCCAGGCGCATCGTGTGAGGTCATGGCCGCGAGGATAGATCGCGGGGGGCTCATGCGCGAGGCGATTACGCACCGGACCGTTACCGGCCGGGGCGCGGGGCCGACCGGGGCGCGGGGCCGGCCGGGACGCCCCACACCGGCGCCGGTCCTCCGCCCGGAGCGCGTGCTCCCGGGCCGGCCGCCTCCGGCCGTCCTCCAGCGGCTGCGGCGCTCCGCTGCCGGCCACACATCACCGACCGGCACGGCGGTTCTCCTCCGGTACCCGCGTAGCATGAACCCTGGCAGGCCGGGCACCTGCGACATCATGCCGGTGCCGGACGGTTCGGGGCTGCTGGCCGAGGGTGCGTCCGGTCAGGGGCTCTGTGGCGCGACGAGTGCCGGCCCCAAGCCCTCGCCCCCTGGGTCGGACCCTGATCGACAGCGAGCGAGGAGTCATCGTGACCGTATGCGGGCCTGACGGGAGTGGTGAGCCGGCCAGGCGTGTCCCGGAGCGCAGAGGCGGCCAGGACGGGGCTCTGACCCTGGGGAGGGCACTGGCCGCGGCGGAGGCGGCGGCACCCGTGGAGTCGCTCGACGTGGTCGCTCGCATGCTCAAGGAGAACCTCGGGGCCGCGTCGGTCTCGTTCCTGATCACCGACTTCACCGGCAGTTCGGTCGTCCGGCTGGGGGCGGCGGGCAGCGTCGACACCGATGGCCCCGCCCGGCGCATCGCACTGCGGGGCACCCTGTACGACGACGTGATCCGCACCCAGCGGCCCGAGGTGCAGGGCACGGGTGAGGGCATGTCGGTGCGGGTCGTCGCCCCGGTGACGAACCGGGGGGACGCCATCGGGCTCCTCGAACTGTTCCTGCCCGCGGTGCCGGACGCGGAGGTGATGCGGGAGATCGGGGAGACCGCGCACGCCCTGGCGTACATCGTCATCGCGAACCGGTCCTTCACCGACGTGTACCAGTGGGGCCGCCGCACCACCCCGCTGAGCCTGGCCGCCGAGATCCAGCACCGGCTGCTCCCTGCCTCGCTGGCGTGCGAGGCGGCCCAGTTCGCGGTCGCCGGGGCGCTGGAGCCCGCCGACCATGTCGGGGGTGACACCTTCGACTACGTGATCGACCGGGACACCGTCCAGCTCTCCGTCACCGACGCCGTGGGGCACGACGTCAACGCCGCGCTGCTGGCCACCCTCCTGGTGGGCGCCCTGCGCCGGGCACGGCGAGCCGGTGCGGATCTCGCCGAACAGGCCCTTCAGGCCGACCGGGCCATGCGGGAGCACGGCCACCAGGGTTACGTCACCGGCCAGCTCCTGCGCATCAGTCTGCTCGACGGCAGGACCGAGTTCGTCAACGCCGGCCACCCCTGGCCCCTGCGTATGCGGGACGGGCAGGTGCGGGAGATCGTTCCGGAGGTCGATCTGCCCTTCGGCTTCCAGGTCCCCCACACCTACCGGGTCCAGTCGCTGGACCTGCGGCCGGGTGACCGTCTGGTGATGCTCACCGACGGCATGCTGGAGCGTCACGCCAACAGCCTCGACTTGTCGGACCTGGTCATCCGCACCCGCGAGTTGCATCCCCGCGAGGCCGCCCGCACCCTGATCGCGGCGATCGTCGACGCCAACGACGGCCATCTGCAGGACGACGCGACCGTCATGTGCCTGGACTGGCACGGCGTCGGGCACTCCCAGCGGGATGCGGACACGGGTGCCGATCTCGCCGACGCCTCCGCACCGTCACGGACGGAGCGGACCACTCCGGGGCGGTGACCCCGGCCCGGCAGCCGGTTCCGGCCACCGGGTGAAGCTGTCGTCGTCAGGAAAGGCCTGGAGGACACGCGTCGGCACAAGCGTCACCTGGAGGTCTCAGGGCCGCGTGGCCACCGGCGTGGTGATGACGGCAGGGAGGCCGGAAGGGGGCTGGGCTCCCGTGATCCGGTTCGGGGTCTCGTCACCCGAGTGCGCCTGCGTGCCGGGGCGCCGGGAGGGCGCGGTGCCTGCGAGCCGCGGTGTCAGGGCACGGCAGCCGCGCGGCCGGCTCGAGCCGGCCGGCCCCCGCCAGATCCGGGCCATGGGTAAGGAACCGGCCGAACTTCTGTCACAGCACGGCTCCCTGATACACCATCACATCCGGGCATTTGGGTAATGCCATGGGAACAAAGAGTCACACAAGGGGGATACTGTCGAAGTCACCGGGGGCCCGTTTTCCGGACGCCGGGAAAGTCACTGCTTTGCACCTGGGCACGCCTCGCCCACCATGGCTGTGACGCCTGGTTCACCCGGAGTTGTTGAGCACGCCGCTCACGTTGAGTACTTCGTGACAGTTCTGCGCACGACGTCCCGTAGCCGGCGTGCCCGGCTTCGCACAGGTCACCTGGGCCGTCACCGTGTCGTTCTCGGTGATCCTGATGGGGGTGACCCAGTGGTAGTCCTGGTTGCGGAAGGTCTCCAGCGCGATCGTGGTGATCTTGCGTTTACCGAAATCGATGGTCAACACCCCTTCGTCGCCTTGGTAGTTCGCCACGACGATGTCGGTGATCTCGAACACCTTGCCCGCAGGCACCTTGTACGTGCCGGTCTTCTCCGCCCCCTGGGACGTCTGCAGGTCGATGGTGGCCGAGCTCTGCTGGCCGCCCGCACCGCCGGTCCCTGTGCCGGTGCCGGTGCCGGTACCGCCCCCGCCCGTACCCGGTCCGGTGCCCGAGCCACCGCCACCGGGCTGCTCGCCGGCGCCGGTGCCGGTGCCGGGCTCCTGACCGGGCCCGCCGGTGCCGCCCGGTGTCGGCCGGGCCTGGACGACGGCATCCGCCGCCGCTTCCTCGGCCGCACTGCGCACGGTGGGCCGCACCAGGGCGAACCAGGCGAGCAGCAGTGCCAGGATCACGGCGAGGACGGCGAGCAGCCACTTGGGGAAGACCGGTATCTGGACGAACTCCGCATCCAGCGGAGCCCGGACGTCGCCCGTGGCCTCGGCGGACTCCAGCCGTTCACCGGCCGGATCCGTCTCGGTGACCGTCACGGTGAAGGGCCAGGTCACCGGGTTCCCGAACCACACCGGTGTTCCGGTGCGCACCCGCAGCCCCACGTCCGCCGACTCGCCCGGCTCCAGTTTCCGTACCGTCGGCCGGAACGCGAACCCGAGTTCCTCGCCCGGCTGCGCGGGCTCGAAGCCCACCTGGACGGGGGTGTTGCCTTCGTTGCGCAGCGCCAGCCGGTACCGGCCGCGCAGCCAGCCACGGCGGCGCCGGGGGGCGATCTCGGTGTGCAGCTGCCGGAATTCCCCGATGTGTACGACGGTCTCCGGGACCCGTACCGCCTCAGGGTGCTCGGTGGGCAGCACCCGGACCGCGAGGGGCACATCACCGGCCGTCACCTCGGGTGCGCGCGGCGGTTCCAGACGGATCGTCACCGTTTCCGACGTCCCCGGGTAGAGGGACACGCGCTCCGGCTCCACGGTGGCCCACGCGGCGCAGTCGCCGATGACCTCCAGGCGGTACGCCTCGACGATGTCGCTGTCGTTGCGGACGGTCAGGCTGGTGGACGCGGTACCGCCGGGCGTCACCGACACCTCGGGGATGTCGAGACCGGAGGCGCCGGGGCTGGGGGAGGCTGTTGGAGACGTCACGCGGCAACGCTACGAGTGCGCACCCGGCCTCCACGAGAGGCACGGGGGCAACGCACCGGGCAGCGGCCATGCCCCTGAGAGCTGTGTTCAGCTCACCTTCCGATGAGTTTTCCCCGCCTGTCCACCGGCACCGATGCACTGAACGGGCGGCTTCCCTCGGCTCTGCGACACCACCGTTCCCGCAGCGGGGCGACCCGCCCCGCACATGCACAAGAAACAGGTACTGACACCCATGTCCTGCCCTCGCGCGAGCAGCCCCGCCTCTTCCTCCACCTCGTCGCAGCACCCGCCCTCCCCCGTCCGGACCGCACGCTGGACGACTCCCTCCGTCCGTCGCGAGCGCGTCTCGGTGGCCGTCTACGCACCCGATCCGATTCTGCACGTCGGGGTCGTCCAGCCCTTGCGTCAGCGGCCCGAGATCGACTTGAAGGACCTTCCCGACGCCGACCAGGCGCAGGTGTCCCTCGTCGTCGTGGACTCCGTGGACAACGAGACGGCCGCCCTGCTCAACCGGTTACGGCACAACTCCAGGACCCGCACCGGCCTCGTGGTCGGCACCTTCGAGTCCGGGGACGCGCTGCAGCGCGCCATCGACTCCGGTGTGGCTGCGGTGCTGCGGCGCGCCGAGGCCGACCAGGACCAGCTGCTGCGCCTGGTCCTGGCGATAGCCAACGGTGAGGGTGTACTCCCCGGAGACCTGCTGGCGAAGCTGCTCAGCCACGTGGGCAGCCTCCAGCGCTCGGCCCTCGACCCGCGCGCCGTGTCCCTGTCGACGCTGACCTCGCGCGAGGCGGAGATGCTGCGTCTGGTGTCGGACGGCCTGGACACCGCGGAGATCGCCCGGGAGACCTCGTTCTCCGAGCGCACCGTCAAGAACGTCCTGCACGAGGTCATCACACGGCTGCAGCTGCGTAATCGCGCCCATGCCGTCGGCTACGCGCTGCGCAACGGTCTGATCTGACCGCCGGGCCGCTCCCCGACAGCCCTCAGACCGCCCCGCCACTGCCCGAAAGCGCACCGGACGTTTCCCCCGGGTGCGTCCCGTCGGCCCTGCTCCGCCGGGGCCGACGGGACGCAGGATGGCGGGCGTATGTGCGACGGCGGCATTCGGACTGTGAGGTGGGCCGTGAACGGCACGGGAGATCGCGGCGGTTGGCGGCGTCGTCTGGGGAGATCCGGCATGTCGCTGCTCCTGCTGGCCCCCCTCCTCGCTGTCACCACGGCCCCCGCTCCCGCCCCCGGCCCTGGTGGGGGCGACGCCGTGGCGGCTGACGCGACCGCCACCCGGATCACGTACGCCGGTACCCGGCACCACAGTCTGGGGCGTGTCGCGACGACCACGTCCAGTACGCCTCTGTTCGGTAAGGGCCCGGCCCACAAGGGTCCGGCCCACTTCGACGTACAGCCGGCAGCGCTGGGCGACATGATGGTGTTCGCGAGCCGCCGCGACGAGAAGAATCCGCAGATCTACCTCAGGGCCGGGGACGGGTCGGTGCGCCGGCTGACCAGCGGACGCGACGCGGCACACCCCCGGCTGACACCGGACGGCCGGGCGGTCGTGTTCGACTCCGCCGAACCCGGGGCCGGCGCCGGTACCCAGCGTGACCTGTGGCTGGTGCGGGCCGACGGGACCGGTCTGACCCGGCTGACCGACACCCCCGCGAACGAGGAGAGCCCGACGCTCTCGCCGGACGGGGAGCGCCTGGCCTACTCCAGCGACAGTGATCCGGGCACGGGGCAGCAGATCTACGTACGCCCCCTGCGGGGCGGCGCCGCCCTCCGCGTCACCGGGCCCGCGGACGGCACGGGCAGCGAACCCGTCTGGAACCCGGTGGACGACGACGAGAACGGCGACATCATCGCGTACACGGCGACCGGCGCCGACGGGCCGCGCCTGCGCTGGACCGCCGGCAGTGGCGGGGGCGGCGGCCCGCTGCTGTCCGGTGCGCAGGCCGGCTGGCAGACCCACGGGGCAGCGTGGCTGCCCGACGGGGACGGTGTGCTGTTCCTCAGCCCGGACCGCACCTGTGAGTGCGAGGGTGACTGGGACCACGTGTTCCGGGTGCCGGCCCATTCGGAGCAGACGCCCGCCCTGGTACTGAGCGAGGACCGCGAGGTCGGGTCGGTCACCTGGCTCGGTCCGCTCGACGGGGGGACCGCCGTGGTGGACCGCACGTCCGCGTCGGGACCGCATGTGGTGACCCTCCAGGACGTGCGGACGGACGGCTCCGACCCCCGTGACCTCGGTCTGACGATCCTCGAGGAGGACCCTGCGGCCGACACCGAGACCGACCCGGCCAAGGATCCGCTGTTCGAGCCCGCCGCCGGGTACGACCCGTGGACCGAGCGGCAGAGCTACACGCCCGACGGCCGGCGGATCGTGGTGACCCGTTTCGAGGACACGTCCGACGGACGGGTCGAGCGGATCTGGACCGTGGACGCCGACGGCTCGAACGCACGGCCCCTGCCGCTCGCGGGACGCGAGGCCGGGGACTGGGACACCGACCCGGCGTTCTCCCCCGACGGTGAGCTCCTCGCGTTCACCCGCACGTCTCCCGGTGGCGCCGGCGAGGCGGCCGGGTCCAGCCACATCCTGATCGCGGACGCCGTCACCGGCAAGCTCCGGGGCGAGATCGTCCCGCCCGCAGGGGAGGTCCGAGGAGGCGACGCCCAGCCCGCCTGGTCCTCCGACGGCACCACCCTGGCCTTCACCCGCGAGGAGGTGATCGACGGGGGCGGCGGCAACAAGCACATCTGGACCGTGCCGGTGGACCACCTGGACCAGCAGCACGATCTGAGCGACACCGCCTGCCCCGGCGCCTGCGCGGTGATCGACGACAGTCCGGCCTTCTCGCCGGACGGGAGGACGATCGCCTTCAACCGGAAGAGCGGCGCCGGCCTGGTCGACGAGCGCAACGGCATCCTGCTCACCTCGGTGGCGGGTGGCGACTGCCGCGTCCTGCTGCCCGAGGCCGCACGCGGGCTGCCCGGTGCCTGCGACCGCCGACTGCCCGACACCACGGCCTCCGGGCCGTACCAGCCCCGGGACGCCGCGTGGACCGCGGACGGCCGGAGCCTGGTGCTCAGCTCCCGCACCGGGGTGGCCAGGAACAGCCCGGAGAAGCTGCACATGGTGGACGTGGGCTCGGGTGCCATGACACCGCTCACCGCCGCGCTGCCGGGCCGGCAGAAGGAGCCGGGGGTGCAGCAGTCCGTGGACCTCGCGGTGCGAGCGCCCGACACGTCCGGGGAGATCGTCGTCGGGCGGACCGGCACGCTCCAGGTCGACATCGTCAACCACGGCCCCGCCCCCTCCCCCGGCACCGGGCTGACCGTCGCCCCGCCTACGGGTGTCGGCGTCACGGAACTGACCGCCCCCGGTGGCGATTGCGACGCCGCCGCCCTGACCTGCGACCTGGGGGTGGTCCCGCCGGGCGGCACCGTCCCCGTGACCGTGACCCTCACCGGTGTCACGCCGGGTGACCAGCCGGTCGGCTGGTCGGTCGCCGGCGCCGTGATCGATCCGAACCCCAGCGACAACGCCGACCGGACCACGGTGCCGGTGGCCGAGGCGCCCGAGCCGCCCGGCCCCACACCGGACCCGACCCCGCCCACCACAGCGCCCCCGGTCACGCCGCCTCCGCCGGCCGAGCCGCCTGCTCCGGAGGCCGGGCCTGGCGTCCGTGTCACGGCGCAGCCGAACCCCGGCTACGTCGGCGGCCGGGTCGTCGTCACCTACACGGTCCGCAACGGCCGCAGCGCACTGGCCACCGGACTGCGCCTGCGCCTGGGCCTGCCCGCGGGGGTACCGAACAACGGGCCGCCCGCGGGCTGTGACACCGACTGGGTGTGCGCGCTGCCCGATCTTCCGCCGGGCGCCCGCGCCACGCTCCAGGTCGTGCTCAGCCCGAAGAAGGCGCTCACCGCCCGGGTCACCGGCGAGCTGACCACGAGCGGCACGGACGCCGACCTCGGTGACAACACCGCCCGGCAGCGGCTGCGCGTCCTGCAGCCGCGGATCGTCGCCGTGCCGCCGATCGGCAAGCCCGGTTTCGTGACGTCGGTGCGCGGCGAGGACTTCCCGCCCGGTGTGCCGGTGCGGTTCCGCTGGAAGCCGGGGATCACCGCCGCGGCGGCCCCGACCGTACCGATGGCGGACGGCACGTTCATCGGCCAGTTGCTCATCCTCGCCAAGGACGCGACGGGGCCTCGTGCGATCACCGCGAGCGGCTCCGGATTCTCACCGGTGAAGACGGACTTCCTGGTGGTCAACGGCAGTGTGCAGCCGCCGTACGGGGTGACGCGCCGGTGATCCACGAGGTGGACGAGGCGCTGCGGCGTCTGCTCGGCGGATCCGGGCTCACGGCGTCGGGCGTCGAGGTGGTCTTCGACGCGCCCACCAACGACTGGGCGGCCCGCCGCAGCGCCCCCACCGTCTGCGTGTTCCTGTACGACATCCGTGAGGACAACTCGCGGCGCGGCAGCAGCGCGGGTGAGGTGTACGACGCGGACGGTTTCGTGGTCGCGCGCCGTGCCCCGGCGCGCTGGTTCGAGCTGACGTATCTGGTCACCGCGTGGGCGGGCCGGCCCCAGGACGAACACCGGCTCCTCTCCCAGGTGCTGGCCTGCCTCGTCTCGACCGACACCCTGGGGCCGGACCTGCTGACCGGTTCGCTCGCCGAACTCGGCCTCATCGTGGGCCTGGACGCCGGGGGCACCGGGCTCGACGCCCCCGCCGCGTCGGACGTGTGGTCCGCCCTCGGCGGGGAGCTGAGACCTTCGCTCGGGGTGCGGGTCCGGGCGCCGCTGGCCGGTGTCCGGCAGGTCGCCGCCCCGCCGGTCACCGAAGGGCTGACCGTCCGCTCCGTGCCGCGGTCCGGGCCGGACGGCACGGAGCCGGCCCGCCGCCTGCGCTACACCGAAGTGAGCGATCCGGGTCCGGACGGCTTCGGGGGCCCCAGAGAGCGACAGCCGGCTCCCGCGCGCCGCCGGCGGCGAGGGGACCGGCAGCCGTGACGCACACCGTGGAGCCCGCCGCCCCGGCGGACGAGGACCGCGTCCCCTTCCTGTGGCAGCGGTTGCAGGTGGTGGAGGACCGGGTGCGGCGGGCGGTCGCGGCCAGGCGTTCCGTCGACCCCGACCCGGACGACCCCTACCGGGGCCAGTACCTCACCCCCGACGCGGCCGCCCGGATCCTCGACGGGCCGGGCGGGCCCGGCCTGCCCGCGCCGGCCCCCGCGGATCCGCCGCCGGGGTCCGTCCTGGGGCGCCTGGTCCGGGCCTTCGAACTGTCACCGCTGGATGTGGATCTGCTCCTGATCGCCGTGGCACCGGATCTCGACTCCCGGTTCGAGCGGCTCTACGGCTACCTCAACGACGATCTCACGCGCCGGCGTCCCACGACCGGCCTCGCCCTGGAACTGTGCGGGCACACTGGGATGACCTCCGGCCGGTTCCGGCTCTCCCCCGGTGCACCGCTGCTCGCGGGCGGTCTGGTGGAGGTCACCGAGCCCGGCCGGCCACCGCTGTCGAGGGTGCTGACGGTTCCCGACCGGGTCACCGGGCACCTCCTCGGCAGTTCCGCCCCCGACGCGCGCCTCATGGACGTGCTCGGCGCGGACACCGTCGACCCGGCCCTCGACACGGCGCTGGTCCGACGGGCCGCGGCCGCGGCCGGCACCGGCCATGTGCACCTGCGGGCCGTCGGCGGCGCCCCCGAGGGGCCGGCCGGAGCCGCTCTGCGGGCGTCCGGACGCCCCCCTCTGGTCCTGGACGCGGCAGCGCTGGCCCGGCGCGCGGGGGACCTGCCCGAGCTGGCGCGGGCCGCTGCCCTCGACGCACGCCTGACAGGCGCCGGGGTGGTCATCGGCCCGCTGGACGTGCTGCCCGACAAGCCCTCCGAGCGGGCACACATGCTGCGCACACTGTGCTCGGCCCTGTCGGGGGTCCCTCTGTTCACCTACGGTCCGGACGGCTGGGACCCGGCCTGGGCGGACCGTACGCCCGTGACCCTGACGGTCGGGCCCCCCTCCCCCGAGCAGCAGGTCGCGCGGTGGCGGCACGCGCTGGAGGCCGCCACCGACGGCGGGCAGCCGGTGGAGGACGTCGACGTGCTCGCCCGGTCGGTGGCCGCGCACCGCCTGGACGCCGGGCAGCTGCGGCGTGCCGCCGACGTGGCCGGCCGCACGGCCGCTCTCGCCGGCCGTCCGGTCGGTCCCGAGGACCTGCGCGCCGCCGTGCGGGCGCAGAACGGCGCGGGTCTGGCCCGGCTGGCCCGGCGGGTGCAGCCCGCGGTGGGCTGGGACGACCTCGTGCTGCCGCCGCAGACCCGCCGCGGGCTGCGTGAACTCGCCGTGCGCGCCCGCCATCGCGACCAGGTGCTCGGCGGGTGGGGCATGCGGCCGGGCGGTGGCCGGGGC
The DNA here is from genome assembly GCF_043088245.1 of Streptomyces sp. NPDC014623. Classification (NCBI taxonomy): domain Bacteria; kingdom Bacillati; phylum Actinomycetota; class Actinomycetes; order Kitasatosporales; family Streptomycetaceae; genus Streptomyces; species Streptomyces sp. NPDC014623. The sequence continues at coordinate 16,628 of NZ_JBIBZU010000011.1, forward strand.
CGTGGCGTGATCGCCCTGCTGGCGGGCGGGTCGGGAACCGGCAAGACGATGTCCGCCGAAGTGGTGGCCGCCGATCTCGGCATGGACCTGTACGTGGTGGACCTGTCCACGGTCGTCGACAAGTACATCGGGGAGACCGAGAAGAACCTGGAGCGGATCTTCACCGAGGCGTCGGCCGTCAACGGCGTGCTGCTGTTCGACGAGGCCGACGCGATCTTCGGCAAGCGCTCCGACGTGAAGGACGCACGCGACCGGCACGCCAACATCGAGTCGGCGTACCTGCTGCAACGCATGGAGTCGTTCGACGGGATCGCCGTCCTGACCACCAACCTGCGGGCCAACCTGGACGAGGCGTTCACCCGGCGCCTGGACATCGTGGCGGACTTCCCGATGCCCGACGCGGCCCAGCGGCTGGCCCTGTGGGAGCGGTGCCTGGGCGAGCGCCTGCCGCGCGCCGGCGATCTCGACCTCGGCTTCTGCGCGGACCGCTTCGAGCTGGCCGGCGGTTCGATCCGGGCGTGCGCGGTGACGGCCGCCTACCTGTCGGCCGAGTCCGGCATCCCCTTGACCATGCGTCAGGTGGTGTCGGCGATCGCCCAGGAGTACCGCAAGCTGGGCCGCCTGGTGCTCGACGCCGAGTTCGGCCCCTACCTGACGCAGGTCGCCGGCGTCTGAGCTGCACGCAGGGCCCCGGGGCCGCGTCCGGACGGGCAGGGCGATTGCCCTCGGCAGGGCCCGAAGTCCTCTGCCGTCGCCGCGGACCGGCGGAAAGGCTGAGCGGGACCCCGACCGCAGGAAAGCGAAGGAGCGAGCATGCCGACGTACCTCACCCCAGGCGTGTACATGGAGGAGGTGCAGTCCGGTGCCCGCCCCATCGAGGGAGTCGGCACCGCCGTCGCCGCGTTCGTCGGCTTCGCCGGGAACGGCCCGTTCCACACACCGACGCTGGTCACCAGCTGGGACCAGTACACCCTGCAGTTCGGCGGCTTCAGCGAGGGCACCTACCTGCCGCACGCCGTCTACGGGTACTTCGCCAACGGCGGCGGCTCCGCGTACATCGTCCGGGTCGGCGGATCCTCCGGCGACACGTCCGCCCCCGCCGTGAACGGCGCCGCGCGGAACGACGCGCCGCCGCCGGTGGAACTGGGCGGCTTCCTCGTCGCAGCCCGGCCCGGTGTGAGCGGTGTGTCCGTGGAGATCGCCGAGCCCGAGGGGGAGAACCCGCCCGAGGACCGCTTCAGGGTCCTGGTCCGCCAGGGCGACCAGGTGGCCGAGACGTACGACGCCTCCACCCGCAAGAACATCAAGGGCTACCTCCCCCACCAGGCCCGCGCCTCGAAGCTGATCGAGGTCACGGAGCAGCGCGGCGCGACCCAGAGCAGGCCCCCGGCGCAGACGGTGGCCGTTCCCGACGCGCCGGCCGCGCCCGCGTCCGGCGCGCCGGCCCGGCTCGACCCGGCGGAGTACGTCGGCGACGCGGGGGCCCGCACCGGGTTCGGCGGCCTGGAGACCATCGACGAGATCACGATGGTCGCCGTACCGGACCTGATGAGCTCCTACGAGCGCGGCGACATCGACGACGAGGGTGTGCGCACGGTGCAGCTCGCCGTCATCTCGCACTGCGAGCAGATGGGCGACCGGGTGGCGGTCCTGGACACCCCGCCCGGCCTGTCCGCGCAGCAGGTCCGCACCTGGCGCAACGACGAGGCCGGCTACGACTCCCGCTACGCGACCCTCTACTACCCGTGGGTGCGCGTCTTCGACCCGGCCACCGGGCGCAACTCCACCGTCCCGCCCAGTGGTCACGTCGCCGGTGTGTGGGCCCGGAGCGACGCCGAACGCGGCGTGCACAAGGCCCCCGCCAACGAGGTCATCCGCGGCGCCGTGGATCTGGCCCTGCGGCTGAGCAAGGGCGAGCAGGACCTGCTGAACCCGATCGGTGTGAACTGCGTACGGGCCTTCCCCGGCCGTGGCATCCGGATCTGGGGCGCCCGCACCCTCTCCTCCGACCCGGCGTGGCGCTATCTGAACGTGCGCCGCCTCTTCAACTACCTGGAGGAATCCATCCTCCTGGGCACGCAGTGGGTGGTGTTCGAGCCGAACGACGACCGCCTGTGGTCGAGCATCCGCCGCAACGTCAGCGCGTTCCTCACCGAGGAGTGGCGACGCGGCGCGCTGTTCGGGCGGACGGCCGCGGAAGCCTTCTACGTGAAGTGCGACCGCGACAACAACCCGCAGGAGTCCATCGACCAGGGCCGTGTGGTGTGCGAGATCGGCGTGTCTCCCGTCAAGCCCGCGGAGTTCGTGGTGTTCCGGCTGGCCCAGTTCTCCGACAGCACCAGCCTCGTCGACGAGTGAGCCACGGCTCCGCCACCCGGCCCGGACACCTCCGGGCCACGCGAATACAGGAAAGGTGACTGACAGTCATGGCAGAGGGCGATGCTCTTTCCACCCACATCTTCGGTGTGCAGCTCGGCGGCTACCTGGTCGAATCGATCCAGGAGATCAGCGGACTGACCGTCGAGGAGGAGGTCGTCGAGGTACGGCAGGTCAGCGCGGAGGGCAAGCAGATCATCCGCAAGCAGCCGGGCGCCCGCCAGGCCGGTGAGATCACGATCACCCGGGGACTCGACCAGAGCAGCGAGTTCACCACGTGGATCAAGGAAACCCTCAACAACGGGGCCGTGGACACGGCGCGGCAGAACCTCACCATCGAGATCAAGGACTCCACCGGGGAGACGGTCCGCCGCATCCAGCTGATGCAGGGATGGGCCTCGAAGTGGGAGGGCCCCTCGCTGAAGGCGGGCGAATCCGCCGCGGCCACCGAGTCCGTGACCATCGTGTTCGAGGAGATCGTCGTCGAATGAGGCGCCGTACGGTCACAGCCGGCAACCTGGAGGAGATCCTCCAGGCCACCGCACCCGCGGCGGACGCGGGAGAGACGAACCGCCCTCCACCCGGCGCCGCGCCCGCAGCCCGTCAGGACCACGGCCTGCGGACCGAGTTCGAGTTCGAGCTGCCGCGCGGTTACGTCGACGAGGCCGGCACCGTGCACCGCCACGGCGCCATGCGTCTGGCGACGGCCCGCGACGAACTGCGGCCGCAGATCGACCTGCGGGTCAAGGAGAACCCCGCCTACCTGAGTGTGGTGCTGCTCAGCCAGGTGATCACCCGGATCGGGACGGTCACCGATGTGCACGTCGGTGTCGTGGAGCGGATGTACGCGACCGACGTCGCCTTCCTGCAGGACTTCTACCGGCGCGTCAACAGCGAGGGGCACACGCGCGCGGCCGTCACCTGCCCGCACTGCGAGGGCGGCTTCGAGGTCGACCTCTCGGGTGGGCGCCTGGGGGAATCGTGACGTACGCGCTCCCCCGGCTGTGGGAGGAGATCGCGTACGTCGCCTATCACTTCCACTGGCCGCGCGAGGAGGTCCTGGACCTGACCCACGGCGAACGCCAGAAGTGGGTCACCGAGATCGCCCGCATCAACACCCGCGTGAACGAAGGCGGTTGAGCGCATGACATGGCGGGACAGACTGCGTCGCACGCGCCGCGCCGCCGACCCGTACACCCCGGCCGTACGGAGCCCGGGTGCCGCCGGGGAGCGGCCGGGCCCTGCCGTGCAGGCGTCCACCGTGCCCGGCGACTGGGACGGCGGCTGGCGCCGCACCGCCCCGCCGCAGCTCACCGTGGCCCGCACCCCCATGGCCGTCAGTGACGGCCTCGCCTTCCGCGCGGGTCTGGCCGCATGGCGCGACCCGTCGTTCGACACGGGACTCGCGCACGGCCTGCTGGCGTCCGCTCCGGGCGGCCTCATGCACGAGGTCGTCCGTCCTGCGGCCTCGGCTCCCGCTTCCCACAGCGGGGGCGGTCCGCTGCTGCTGCGCGCGCTGCCGCCCGCCGGGGAGGAGGCCCTGCCCGGCGCGGGAGAAGGCGGGTCGCCTCCGCCGGGAGTGCGGCACGGGGGCGCCGCCCCGGCGGCCGGCCGCCGGTCCCCGGCAGCGCGGTCCGGCGGCGCCACACGGGACACGACCCCTTCCGGCGCCGGCTCCGCAGTCGCTCCCGCGCCGCCGGGGGAGCACCCGCGGCAGGACCTGGCACCGGTCCGGCGACGCGCCCCGGACAGCGGCCGGGCGTCCGACGGACGGGGTACCTCACAGAAGTCCGCGGCACCGCAGCCGCACACGCCGCCTCCGTCCCGGCGCCCGCAGGCCCGGCGACGCGCACGGGCCGACGCCGGGCCGCCGGACTCCACGGTGTCCGGCACCGGTGACGGCCGTTCCACGCCCGGGCCCGTGGGCGAGCAGCGCACGACACCGCCGGTTCAGCGGCGTGCACGGAGCGGGACCCGGTCACCGGACCCGGCCACGTCGCCCGCCTCCCCTGACGGAGGAAGCACGGCGAACGGCCCGCGGAGCGCGACCGGGGGCCCGTCGCCGTCCGGTCCCCCCTCCACGGGGGCCGGGCGTCCGCCCGCGGACCGCTCCGGTCACGCCGCTCCGTCCGCCGCGTCCGCGCGAGCCCGGGGGCAGCGTGGTCCCGCGTTCGAGCACACCGCTACGGTGCTGGGTACCGCCGGGCCTGCCACGCACACGGCTCCGGTGCAACGGACCGGTCCGCCGGGCAGCCCTGCGGGCCCCGCGCCGAGCCCTCCCCGCTTCCCCCTGGTCCGCCGTGTCGCGGTGGTTCCGGATTCCCCCGCACCCCCGGCTCCCGTGGGCCGCGGGCCGGGCACGGCACCGCCGGGAACCGGCATGAAGGCCGCCGGGGCCTCCGCCGTGCGGCGGGGGCCCGGGCCGGTCCCGTCCGTCCCCGACGGCCCGGAGACCGGCCGGCCCTCCGTCCGTCCGCGTCCGGTGGGCCGCTCGCTGACCGTCGCCCGGCGCACGGCCGCACCGGTGCGCCGGGTGTCCGTGGTGCGTCCCGCCGCCCCCGCGGCAGACGCACGGAGCGGTTCAGCTGATGCCGCCGCGACCGGCCCGGTGAGGAGCGCGCGGTCCGGTACCGGTGCACCCGTCCCACGTGCGTCAGGCCGTCCTCCGCTGGGCGCCCCGCTGCCGGGGCCCCTCCCGCCCACCGCGACGGAGCCGCACCGGCAGGGCTCGGCCACGGGCAGCGCACCCGGTCCCGCTCTGCCCGTCGTGCAGAACCGGGCGGAGGAACCCGCCGTCCGGCGGCAGACGCGGCCCGAGGGCGGCGGGCGCGGCACGCCCACCACACCTTCGGTGCCCGGCTCGGCGCACCGGTCGGCCCCGCAGCAGCCCAAGTCCCGCCGCACCGGGCTGGGGCCGCCCCTTGCCGCGCTGCCGCCGAGCGCCGGTCCGCCCGTACCGGACTCCCGTACCGCGCGCGCCTCCGGACCGGATGCGCGCACCGCCGTGCAGCGCACCCCCGCAGGCAGCATGCCGGCCGCGCCGGCGCCCGCCGGAGCCCCACCTGCGCAGGCACCGTCCACCGGTGCGCAGGCACCGCCCACCGGCCACCCGCGGCAAGTCCCCCTGCTGGGGCCGCCCCCGGAGCCGCACACCGGGAAGGCCGACGGCACGCCGGGCGCCGGAGCAACCGGCGCGCCCGGCACGCCAGGCGTACCCGGCACCCTCGTGCGACGCCGGGCGGCGCAGGACACGGAGCAGCCGGACAGGGCGCCCGCGCCGCAGGACACCGGTCTCGGGGTCCTGGGCGCCACGCGCCATGACCGCCCGGTCCACGTGGTCGTCGCACGCGCCGTGGCCGGTCCGGAAGCTGTCGCCGCCCCCGGCTCCCAGGCGGCGCCACCGGCACGGCCCACCGTTCGGCTCCTGGCGGCGCGGCCGCTTGTCACCGGCACCGGCAAGGAGGACGCGATCGCTCCTCCCCCGGCCCCCGCCCGTTCCCGCCCCGTGGTCGCGGCGAGCTGGTCCCGTGACGCCGCCGTGGCCGGCAGCGGCGGTGCGCCGGCCGGCGGCTCGCGTCTCCCGGCCGGTGCGCCCCCCGTTCCGGTGGTCCAGCGCGCCCCCGCCGCCGCTGCCCCGCCGCGCGTCGTACGCCCGGCGCCCGCCGCGCGGCCACGCGTCGCACCCGAGGCCCGCCCGGACGGCTCCGCACCGGCGCGGCCCCTGCCCATGGCCGGCCCACAGCCCCGCCTGCCCACGGTCCAGCCCTCTGCGACGGCACCCCCGAAGCCTGCGGACGCACTACGGGCGGCGCCGGCGGCGTCCCCCACCGCACAGGTCGTCCAGCGCGTCCCCGACCCGCCCGCCCGGAGCGGGCAGACGGGCGGAGCCGCGAGCACCACCCCTCCCCCACAAGGGCTGAAGTCCGCCCCCCAGGGGGCCCAGGGCGCCGGCTCGCACGGCAAGGCGGCTCAGGTCGCGGCAGGCGATCTGGACGATCTGGCCAGGCGCCTGCTCGACCCGGTGACCCGTCTGCTGCGCGCCGAGTTACGGCGCGGCCGGGAACGGACGGGCAGGCCCTTCGACGGCCGCCGCTGAGGACGACGAACAGGAACGGACGACGGGACGACGGACTGATGACGGACAACATCTTCGCGACGAGCGTGTTCTTCCGGCTCGCCATCGGCGGCAACGACCTGGGGGCCTTCCACACCTGCTCCGGCATGGGTGCCGAGGTCGAGATGGAGAGCTACGCCGAAGGCGGCAACAACGGCTTCACCTGGCAGCTGCCCGGGCGCATCACCTGGACGAACATCACCCTCACCCGTCCCGTCACGACCGACACGGCCAAGATCAGCCGCTGGCTGGACGCGACGCTGCAACGGGTGGAGCCCAAGGACGGCGAGATCGTGGCACTGCGTCCCAACCTGACCCGGATCATCAGCTGGCAGCTGTACGGCATCGTTCCCGTGCGCTGGCAGGGCCCCTCCTTCGACCCGGCCGCCTCCCAGGCGGCGGTCGAGACCCTGGAGATCGCCCATCAGGGGCTGACACCGTCCTGACTCGCCTCGGCCTCCGCCCCTCGGACAGCGGTTCACCTCCGTCACCGTCTCCGAATCCGCTTTCGGAAAGGAACGCACACCATGTCCCCAGCCGTCCGTGCCGGCCGGGCCAGGGCCCAGCTCACCCTCAAGGAGCCGCCGACCTCGGTGGGGGCCAGGCCGGGCGGCACGATCGCGCAGCTGGACCTCCAGTTCAACCCCTCGACGCTCGAGCTGAGCAAGTCCACCGAGTGGCGGCGCACCCCCTCCCGCATGGCCGGTCAGTCCGCGCTCCCGGAGTTCGTCGGCAGCGGCCCGCGCACGCTGAGCCTCGAGGTGTTCCTGGACGCCACCGCCACCCACGACAACTCCGTGGAGCAGGCGGTGGAGAAACTGATGAAGGCGTGTGTGCCGACTCCGGCGAGCCTGAGCCGCAAGAAACCCGCGAGCCCCTGGGTCCGGTTCGAGTGGGGCACGGCGCGCACCACGTCGTTCGACGGGGTCCTGTCCAGCCTGTCGGTGTCGTACAAGCTCTTCGACGTGGACGGAAAGCCGCTGCGTGCCACCTGTTCGCTGTCCATAGAGGAGGCGAGCGTCGACCCGGCGGGGCAGAACCCCACGTCGGGCGCGCGCACCGCCCGCAGTACGCACACGGTGGTGGCGGGCGACAGCCTGGCCATGCTGGCCTGGCGTGAGTACGGCGACGCCACCGCCTGGCGGGCCATCGCGGAGGCGAACGGCATCGACGACCCGATGGCCCTGCGGCCCGGCAGCGAGCTCGTGGTGCCCGGCATACGGGACACGACCGGCGAGGAGGACTCGTGACCAAGGCCGAGGCACCCGGAGGCCGGTCGTTCGCGGCCGACCCCGTCATCGAGGCACCCGGCGAACTGCCGCCGGCCTGGGCCGCGCAGCTGGTGAGCTGTGTCGTGGACGAGAACGTCGGCCTGCCGGACACCGCGGTGCTGACCTACCGGGACCCCGACCACGAGTTCCTGGGCGCGACCGGCATCACCATCGGCACGCCTCTGCGGGTCTCGGTGGTGACCGTGAAGGGGAAGGCGCGCGAGCAGCTGTTCGACGGTGAGGTCACCGCCCTCGAACTCGACCGGGACCGCACCGGCACGTTCACCGTTCTGCGGGCCTACTCCAAGGCCCACCGCCTGCAGCGCGGCCGCAAGGTGGTCGCGTACCGGAACATGACCACCGCGGCGATCGTCCGCAAGGTGGCGGCGGGTGCCGGCCTCGCCTGCGGCAAGGTGGAGGCACCGGCCGTCACGCACAAGCAGCTGTCACAGGCCAACGTCTCCGACTGGGACTTCCTGCAGTACCTGGCGGGCGAGAGCGGCGCGCAGGTCCGGGTCGACGACAAGGGCAAGCTGCAGTTCACGCGGCCGCTGAGGGCATCCGGCGCGCCGGCGCCGTCGACACCGGCCACGAGCAGCCCGCTGGTCCTCGAGTACGGGCGGAACCTGCTGGCGCTGCGGGCCGGCCTGTCGGTCGCGGACGCGGCGGCGAAGGTACAGGTGCGCGGCTGGGACACCACCACCAAGCGGCCGTTGGTCGCCGAACAGGCGTCCGTGGTCAGCGGCACGGTGGTGCCGGGGCTGAACCCGGCGTCCGTCGCCCGGTTCGGCAGGTCGACGCAGATGACCGTCACCGACACCCCGTACCGTACGCAGGCCGAGGCGACGGCGGTCGCACGGGCCACCGCCGAACAGGTCAGCTCGCACTACGCGGAGTTGGAGGCGGTGGCCGACGGCAACCCCATGCTGCGCGCGGGCAGACCCGTCGCGCTCGGCAACGTGGGCACGGCGTTCTCCGGCCGGTACACGGCCACGGCCGTGCAGCACGTCCTGGAACCGCACGGCGGCTACCGGACCACGCTGTGGGTCAGCGCCAGCCCGGACCGGTCGCTGACCGGCCTGGTCACCGGTGCCAACGCTCCCGGCCGCGGCCCGCGCATCCCCGGACTGGCGATCGGGGTGGTGACGGACGTGCGCGAACCGAACGGCTCGGAACGCGGCGCGGTCCGCCTGAAGTTCCCCTGGCTGGACGACATGTACGTCACCGACTGGGTCCGCACCGTGCAGTGGGGCGGCAAGGGCGGGGGCGGCGTGGTCAGCCCCGAGGTCAACGACGAGGTTCTCGTCGGGTTCGAGCAGGGGCTGCTGGACAGCCCGTATGTCATCGGCGGCCTCTACAACGGCGTCGACACACCCTCTCCGCACGATGTGCCGCTGGTCGACAGGACGAGCGGAAAGGTCAACCGCCGTTCCGTGGCCTCGCGTTCGGGCCACCGTGTGGAGCTGCTGGACGCCGCGGCACCCGGCCCGTCGGGGCTGCGCCTGGTGACCGGGGACGAGCGCCTCGAAGTACGCATGGACGACCGCCGGGACCGGATCGAGATCACCGTGTACGCGGGGCCGAAGCGCGCCGCGACCTCCGTCGTCCTGGACAGGGACAACATCACCCTGGACGCCGGGCAGGGGACCGTGACCGTGAAGGGGCGCAGGGTGGACATCAGCGGTTCGGCCGGGGTCGACATCAGCGGCCGCAAGGTGGGGGTCGCCGCGCGGTCGGAGGTCACCGTCGACGGCGGTCTGCTCGGCGTCCTCAAGGCGAAACTCATCAAGATCAACTGATGTCCACGACACGACAGCCGCCCGGACCGTGCCGCAGGGCTCGCTCCGGGCCCCACCGCCGACCGCAGTTCTCGAGGAGTATCCGATGCCAGCCGCAGCCCGTTCCGGCGACGCCACCACCCACGGGGGCCGGATCACCACCCCGCCCCCCTCGGCCGCCGCGACGGTGGCCCGTGTCCTGATCGGTGGCCGCCCGGCCGCCGTCATGGGCAGCCTGCACGTCTGCCCGATGCCGCCGCACGCGGTTCTGGGCCCCGCCAACGTGCTCACGCCCGGCCCTGCCGGCCTCACCGCCGGGGTCCTCATCGGCGGGCTCCCGGCCGCGCAGGTGGGCGACAAGGCTGCCTGCGGTGCTCAGATCATCCCTCCCGGGGCACCGGACGTCGTGATCGGAGGCGCGCTGTGAGCGACCGGTTCATCGGCCGCGGCTGGGCGTTCCCGCTGCGGGTCGGCCCCACCGGCGGGATCGCCATGGTCGAGCGGGGGCGCGAGATCGAGGAGGCCATCCGGCTGGTCCTCGGGACGGCACCGGGCGAGCGCCCGATGCGGCCCGAGTTCGGCTGCGGCATCCACGACTACGTCTTCGCCCCGGGAAGCGGCGACACCGCGGGCCGGGTCGCCCAGCAGGTGCGCGAGTCGCTGGAGCGGTGGGAGCCCCGGATCGCGGTGGACGACGTGGCCGTCGCCTTCGACTCCGTGGAGGCGGGCACCCTCTACATCGACGTGCACTACACGGTGCGGAGCACGAACGACCGGCGCAACCTGGTCTTTCCCTTCTACACGATCCCCTCCGAGGAGGGGGCCGAGGAACCGGTCGCGAACTGATGGTCCTGCCTTCCCCCAATCTGGACGACCGCCGTTTCCAGCAGCTCGTCGACGAGGCGAAACGGTACGTACAGCAGCGTGCGCCGGAGTGGACCGACCACAACGTCTCCGACCCCGGCGTCACCCTCATCGAGACGTTCGCCTACCTCGTGGACCAGCTGCTGTACCGGCTGAACCGGGTCCCGGGCAAGAACTACCTGGCGTTCCTCGACCTGCTGGGCATCCAGTTGTTCCCGCCCGCGGCCGCCTGCGCCGAGGTCGACTTCTGGCTGTCGGCACCACAGCCCGACACGGTGTCCCTGGCCACGGGCACCGAGGTGACGACGGCCGCCGGGGAGGACGGCGAAGCCGTGGTGTTCGCCACCACAGCCGAACTGCACATCGTCCCGAGCGAGTTGACGCGCCTGGTGACCGCACCCCGCACAGGTGAACAGACCGACCGGACGGGCGCCCTCACCGAGGGCCGCGACGTGCCGTGTTTCCAGGCGACGCCCGAGCCCGGTGACGCGCTGCTGTTCGGCCTGCCGGCAGCGGTGCCGCGCTGCGTGGTCGCGGTGCGTCTGGACAGCCGCGTCGAGGGCGTCGGCGTCGACCCGCGCCAGCCCCCGCTGGTGTGGGAGGCCTGGGACGGTGGCCGCTGGCAGCGGTGCGAGACGGGCGAGGACACCACGGGCGGCTTGAACCGGCCCGGCGAGATCGTCGTGCACGTACCGGCCGGGCACACGACGTCGGTGATCGGGGGGACGCGGGCGGGCTGGCTGCGCTGCCGCGTCGTCGAGGCGGAGCCGGGCCAGCCGTTCTACTCCGAGTCCCCCACGGTGCGCGAGGCCGCCGTCTTCACCATCGGGGGCACCATGACGGTGGAGCACGCCGAGACGGTGACCGACGTGCCGCTGGGCACCTCGGAGGGGGTGGCGGGGCAGACCTTCCGTCTCGACCGCCCACCCGTCCTGCTCGACGGAGCACCACCGGTGGTGGAGGTCTCGTCGGCCGAGGGGTGGCTGCGCTGGGACGTCGTGGACCACTTCGGGAACTCGCGGCCCGCCGACCGGCACGTACGGGTGGACGCCACGACGGGCGAGTTCACGTTCCCACCGGCACTGCGCGAGGTGGACGGCACACTGCGGGTGTGCGGCGCCGTCCCGCCCAAGGGGGCCCAGGTGCGTGTGGCGCGCTACCGCACCGGCGGCGGGCCTGCGGGCAACGTCGCCCGGGGTGCGATCAACGTGCTGCGCAGCTCCGTCCCGTACGTGGCGCGGGTCGGCAACCGGGAAGCGGCCCGCGGCGGGGTCGCCGGTGAGACCGTCGACAACGCGAAGCTGCGCGCCCCGCAGGCGCTGCGGACGCAGGAACGCGCGGTGACCGCCGAGGACTACGAATTGATCGCCCGTCAGGCGGCGCCCTCGGTGCGCCGGGTGCGCTGTCTGCCGGCCGCCGGGGACCCGGGCGCGGTACGGGTTCTGGTGGTGCCCGACGCGGTCGCCGACGAGGGTGACGACCGGCTCCGCTTCGAGCAGCTGATCCCCTCCGACCAGGTGCTCGCCACGATCACCGAAGCTCTCGACGAGCGCCGTCTGATCGGCACCCGGCTGGTCGTGGAACCGCCCGTCTACCAGGGTGTCACCGTGGTGGCCCGGCTCACCGTGCCGTCCGGTGACACCGGCCGGGTCCGTGACGCCGCGCTGGCCGCGTTGTTCCGCCACCTCAACCCCCTGCACGGCGGCACGGACGGGACGGGCTGGCCGTTCGGGAGGCCGGTGCAGTACGGAGAGGTGTTCGGTGTGCTGCAACGCGCCGTCGGTGACGTGCTGGTGGACGACATCCGGCTGTTCGCCGCCGATCCGATCACGGGGCGGCGCGGCTCCCCCGTCGACCGCATCGACATCGGCGCCGGCACGCTCGTCTTCTCGTACCAGCACCAAGTGGTCGTGAGCGCGGCGGAACCGGGGGACCGCGGATGAGCCGCGCCGCCGTCCCCGGCCTGCCCAGCCGTCATCCCATCGGCGCGCAGCTGCCCGCCCTGTACGCCGACGCCGACTTCACCCAGCGGTTCACGGCCGGCCTCGACACCGTGCTGGCCCCGGTCTTCGCCACCCTCGACAACCTGCCCGCCTATCTGGACCCCCGGGTGGCACCGGCCGACTTCCTGGCCTGGCTGGCCTCCTGGGTGGGCGGTGTCGACGACCCCGGGTGGCCGCTCGAGCTGCGCCGTGAGGCGGCGGTCCGGGCCATGGAACTGCACCGCAGGCGCGGTACGCGCAACGGGCTGGTCGAGGCGTTGCGCCTGGTCCTCGGCGTGGGGGCGGACGTCAGCGGGGACGGCGCCGCCGTCTGGTCGCGCACGGCGGGTACCGGCCTGCCGCCCGCGCCGTCCGGCGAGGTCCTGATCCGGGTGTGGCCCGACCGGACGGAGACGGTCGACGCCGGCCGGGTCCACGAACTCGTCCGGGCCCTGTGCCCGGTGCACACGGCGTACCGGGTGGACGTGCTGACCGGGCCACCCACCGACGAAGGAGGGCGACGCCATGCGTGACTGTCCCATGTGCGGGGCGTCCAACGAAGCGACGGACGACTTCTGCGGCAACTGCGGCAGCTACCTGGGCTGGTCGGAAACCGGCGCGGCGGCGCGTACGGAGCGGACGCCGGACGGGCCGGAACAGCCCGCGGCGACCGGCGGTCCCCCGGAGGACCCCGCGCCGAGTACGGCCCCTGCGGCCACCGGGTCGCCCCACGCCCCGTCCGCGGGTACGCCGGACGCCGCTCCGCCCTCCTCGCTCGGCACGGCCACGACGCCGCTTCCCGGTGCCTCCAGGACCGGCGCCGATCCGGAGGACACGGGTGCGGAGTCCGCGGGCGCGGCGGCCGGCACCGCACCACGGCCTGCTCCTGCTCCCCCACGTGCCGCCCCGGCACCGTCCGGATCAGGGGACACGGCCGGCGGACCCACCGCGGATCCGCCCTCCCGGAGCACCGCCGTCCCGACGCCCGCGCCCGCCCCCGTCACGCCCCGCGCGACGGCACCGCAGCCGGTCAAACCCGCCAAGGCGGCCGCCCCGCGCGCGGTGGTCCGGCCCCCCGCGGCGGACAGCACGGTGAGCGGGGCGCCGTGCCCGGCCTGCGGCACTCCCAACCCGCCGCACCGCCGCTTCTGCCGTAGATGCGCGGCCCCCCTGGCCCCGGTCGCCGCGTCGGCTCCGGTGCCGTGGTGGCGGACCGTACGGCCGCTGCGGCGCCGCACCCGCACGGGCTCGGGGCGCCTGGTGCGCTTCACGGTGATCCTGGCCGTGGTGGTGGCCCTGTGCGCGGGAGGCTTCCTGCTGCTCCCGGCCGGACGTCATCTGTTCGAGGACACCCGGGACAAACTCGGCAAGCCCAAGGCGGTGACCCCGTCCCGCGTCACGGCCACCGCCCAGTTGCCCGGGCACCCGGCGGCCGACACCACGGACGGGCTCAGCAACCGCTACTGGGCCGTGCCCGGGCCCGGCGCCTCCGTGACGTACACCTTCGGCAGGCCGTTCCGGTTCGTCGACCTGATCATCACCAACGGCGCCTCGAAATCCGCCGAGGAGTACGCGGACGAGGCGCGTGCCCTGCGGATGGACATGGAGGTGACGGCACAGGACGGGCAGGTGCACCGTAAGCCGATCACCTTGAGCGACAAGCCCGGCCCCCAGACGGTCGCCGTCGGCATCAGCGACGTCACGGCCGTCCGGCTGACGCTCGACGCCCCCGCCGGACTGGCCCGGGGCCGTCACATCGCGCTCGCGGAGGTGGAGTTCTTCCAGCGCGGGTGAGGAGGGACCAGCTCGCGGAGTGCCGTTCCACCGGCGGCTCCGGCCGTCGCGACGGGCGGACTTCAGGCACACGGCCACCGCGGGCCCGCCGTAGACTTCTCGACCGCCGCCCGTTCTTCTCACGCACGCGGACCGCCGTGAGACACGGCGCCCCCGCACCCCACGAAGGCAACACGAAAGCAAGGTGCCATGTACAGCCTCATAGGTGTTCTGGTCGTCCTGGCAGGACTGACGACCGTGGCCACGGTGGAGGGCCGGGCCCGTCGGCTCGACCGGCGGATGGCCCGCCTCGAGCGCAAACTCGACCTCGTCCTGCGGCACTCCGGCATACAGGACGACGACCCCGTCGTGGCGGAGGTGGCGGCCCTGGTCCGTGCGGGCCGGGAGATCCCGGCGATCAAGAAGTACCGCGAGGCCACCGGTGCCGGTCTGCTCGAGGCCAAGGAAGCTGTGGACCGGCTCAAGGGGTGAGGAGAACGCCGCAGCAGACGGCGGGGAGGCCGGCCTGAGGAAGCCTGCGGCACTGTCGGCCCGTCGGCGGTTCGGTCATGGCCCGGTCCGGCGCGGGGCAGCTCGAAGATCTCCCTCCGTACAGCGGGCAGTCGTAGCCACTCCGCACTCACCGGCGTGGACGAGTACAGGCATCCGGAACTCCGGCGGCCGCTACCCACGTTCACCGTCATGCCGTCGATGCCTCCGAGGGCCGGGGCGACCGGGCGGGCCGTCGGCACCGTCAGCGTGGCAGGTCCAGCTCGGCCACGACTGTCTTGCCGACGGGCACCCGGTCGAGGACGTCCCACCGGTCTGCGAGCGCCTGCACCAGGAGCATGCCCCGGCCGGTCTCGGCCAGCAGCGGCACGGAGGAACGTGGCGCGCCGGGTGAGTGCGGCCGAAGCTCTCCCCGGGCGTCGGAGACCGCGATCCGCAGGGTCCTGCCGAGGATCTCGGCGGCGACCTCGAAGTCCCGGCCGGGGACGCGGCCGTGCGTGGCGGCGTTGACGGCGAGTTCCGCGACGAGCAGGGCGGCGGTGTCGGACGCCTCGCTGCCGTAGGGCACGCCCCAGGCGTCGAGCTGGTGCAGCACGAGCCGGCGGGCGAGGCGCGCGCCACGCGGGGTGGAGCTGAAGCGTTGGACGAACACGCCCACCGTGGGGAGGGTTTGGCCGGTCGCAGGGGTGAGCGGTGGTGTCATGCGACCAATCTGGCGGCATATCGGGACCGATCACCAGCAGAGACCCGCGTACGCCCTGTCTGCGTACGCGCCCGTCCCGAACGCGTACCACAGGAAAAGCACCGGCGACAGGAGGCCCCGGGGAGTTCGCCCACTGGTGGTACGAGGTGGCTCGCCGCTCCCGCAAGGGGCCGGGGCGGCCACCGCTCAAGGGCGGAAACGACCGCCCCTCAGGCGGCCGACAGCAGGTCGTCATCTGCCGGTCCAGTCAGCTGTGGGCGTTCTCCCACGCTTCGCGGATCGCCGCCGGAATGCGCCCGCTGTCGGACACCTGGTGACCGTTGGCACGAGCCCATTCCCGGATGGTCTCACTGTCGACGGGCGGCCGGACCGGGGCCTGCGGTGGTGCCCACAGCGTGGGGTCCGAGGGGACGAACGCCGTCGTCGGCTCGAGGACGTCCTTGGGGAACTGGGGCACGGACGTCTCGCCGCTCAGTACGGAGACGAGGAACTCGGTGAGGGTCCCGTCGTAGGTGAACCACCGAGGCCCGCGGGCTTCGTTCACGGCGACATGCCAGGCGTCCGGAGCAGTCCGTGGTTCAGTGATCCAGAAGAGGTGCTCTCCGTTGTCGGTGCCGCCCATCGGGAGGAGTTGCCGCGGGTCGTACGGAACAGGGTAGGTGCCTCGGTCGTGGTCCAGCTGCAGTTGCTCGCGGATCCTGGCGGGCATCGGGCCGGTGAGGTCGACCCATTCAGTGACTCCGTCGGGCTGGTAGATGCGCAGGTAGTCGGCGAAGGACCCCGGGCCGTAGGTGGATGCGAGCCGCTTGTAGTCCTCGGGAAGCGACACGTCGAGAACGCTCTCGACCTGGTGCCAGTCGATGGGACGGCGGCAACTCGCCTCTTCCGGTGGCGGGCAGAGTCGGGTCAGGGCGGCGAAGGCGGTCACTGGATTCCTCCGGCGCGTCGTTTCATCGAACCCTTCAGCGGGAAACCCGGTGGGTCCATCCATGGCCGTCACCAGCAAGTCCGACTGAGCCAGTCACTTCCCGTAGTCGGGCATTGCCGTCGCGAGGCGCTCCGCCACCGTCCGGAGCCAACTCTCGACCGCGAACGGGGCCGGTGGCTCAACCTCCATACCGAGCTCGGCCACGCCGACGGCGTAGTCGTCGTCCTCCAGTCCGAGGGCCAGCAGTTCGTGGATCTCACCGACCAGCCGGGCGGTCAGTTGGGGATCGACCGTTTCTCTGTAGTCGCGGACCGCAGCATCGTGGTCGGCGAATTCGTCGGGCATGTCCTGCGAGAACCAGCCGCCGAGGAATTGCCCCAGCTCCCCGAAGCGGGCGTGCCACTCCCAATGTGTCCGGGGCGTGGTCGTCGGAGGCACATCGCCGGACTCGATGCTGCGCTTGATGTGGTCAGCCATCCTGGACAGCCAGCTCTGTGTCTGGGATTCGGACAGCCCGAGGTCAGGTACCGAATAGAACTCGCCGAGGCGCTGTCGCAGGCGGCCGGGCGGATTCCGTGCGTACTCGCGGAGTTGTTGTTCGGCAACGGAGAGCGCCCAGGGCCTGGTGTGCCAGGTGTGCCGGAGGTACGCCTGAAGAGCCGGCGGCGCTGTGTCCGTTTCCGGATTGTCGGCTTCCTGTCCGGCGAAGGCTGCGACGACGACGTCGAGTTCGCCGTACCGGCGGTCGAACTCAAGCGGCTTCATGGGCACTGCGGCACCTTCAGAGGTAGATCGGGTAGGTGGCGTGCACGACGAAACCGTGTGGACTCGACGCTTCACGCCTCAACGTCACCCGCGCGGCCCGCACATCGACGGGCTCGCGACCGGCGAGCATCATCGCCTGCAGCAACACCCGGCCGACGGGCTCCGCACGGGATGGCCAAGCGGCCTCGATGGTGAGCCTAGGCCGCGTACCTTGGGCCAGCCAGCGGTGCACGGCCTGCTCGTTGCGCGTGACGACCTGTTGGGTACACCACTGTGCGGTCGCGCGGTCGGGGTAGGTGGCGGAACGGGTACGCACGGGAAATCCTCAGTCAGTCGTGAAGCCCCAGAAGATGCCGACTTCTGCGGCAGAGACAGCGATTACACCACAGTCCATTACGTGGCTGGTAAATCCCTCGTAGACACCCTCTCGACCGAACATGTCGGCATGGGGATTTTCGCGCGCCGACACTGCATTGGTGAAGAACAGCGCGTCTGCTCCGAACCTCTCCAGGACCGTTCGCGCGTGAGAGATCAGCTCAGCCTCTCGCGCATAAAAATCTTCAATGTCCTCCGTTTGGAACCACTCACCCTGGAGAGTGACCATGATTTTTTCGGCCCCGCTCCTGGCCACAGGGAAAGCCGCATCGAAGTCGCCCGGCGTGACAGCATCGAACGGGTTTTCCGAGCCCGCACCGTAATTCCTCCCCGCCGGCGCCATGACAATCCTCGGCCAGCCTCGCGGGTCGTCCGTCCGGAGTTGCATGACGTCGAGAGCATCCAGTCGCCAGTCATCGCGTCGCCGGGCTCCCACAGCTGCGAACATGCCCTCCCCGAAAATGGCCCGCAGGGAGCGACTCCACGAGGGGGCGTCGATTCGAGTCACGGGTCTTACCTCAGTCTTCAACGGCGCGCATGACGTGTACCCGGTTTCGCCCATCGACAGCGTCATGTCCAAGTTAATCATCCTCGAATCTCCAAAGGACGAGAATCATCCGTGGAGAGACACCGATGAGACAGAGGTCGATAGTTGTTTCCGCGAGCACGTTGACATGGAAGGAGGAACGAAGAAATCCGGACTCCTGCCCGTCCTCTGCGCCCCCATGGTTCGTCCAGAAGCGGGCGCCGTCACCTAGCTGATTCAGCATGTGAGCGAGAAAGCCATCCCGTTGTTCGTCCGCGCCCCTCAAGGATGGTCGCGGACCGTGGAGAAGCGACCCACATGCGATCAATTTCGACAGGTCGAGCGCATTCTCACGTGAAACCTCAGCAAGACTCGACTCCATGTCCTCGCGGTTTACGGACCGAAGTACGGGGCATTCACGCATGGCGGTGATCGCGGCCTCGTACCAGTCACCATCACCTGGCGCCGAGAGACGCGCAAACGTCTGACGCTCGTCAAAGCAGTCAGGAGGAAAATCGAGAGGTCGATCCATTGCATTCACCAGTCATTCACTCGGTACTCCGACCACGGGAATCAGGGCAGGGAAGGCATCGATGTGTATACGACATATGGCGGGACAAGCCCATTTTTATACTTCAACACCACTGTGGCACTGTGCGTGTCCAAGGCGTGCTGCGCCGATGGGTTCGAAGCTTCGACCGTACGACCCGTCACGTGCTGAAACTCCACCGGGTCCAGCCTCAGTATTGAGGTGTCCCTGCGAGGCCGGGACAGCCACGCCTTGATCTTTTCAGCATTGTTCACTCCGGCATTGGGCTGACCCGAGCCACTCGGCGGACCAACATACTCCATGACGGATTGCGTCGTCTTCTGAGCCTGGGGGAGGTCAACAAAACTGGACGCCGCATCGATGGTCGGCTGGTCCCTCAGTCGCATGGCAAGCTGCATATCAGTCTTGGCCACGTGCTTGTCGATTACATGACTTCCGTGGACGCCCTCCTGATTCGCGAGGTCGATAGGATAACGATGACTCGCCTCACTGTCCCCTGGGACAGTGTAAAGAGGATTACCTTTGAAATCGGTCAGAGCTCGGGCACCGAAAGACTCAGCCTGCGCCGACTCGGCCTGGAAGGTGGGGGCGCTGTTGTACGCCTCATCCAGAGCTTCGTGCAGTTTGTTGAGTTCGACGACCTGCCGGTGCACGCGGTTGTTGTATGCCTCGACCGCGGAATTCATCGCTTCCTCGTCCACCTCGAGAGCGAAGCCCTCCGCGAAACCCTTCCCTATGTTGAGGAGCCCCTTCCCGACGCTCTTGAGATCCTTCAGGCCCAGGCCGTCGCTCGTGTCGATGTGCGGCAGGGCCTTGATGGCAGCCTCGTAGTAGAGCCTGCGGATATCGTCCCGCACATCCTGCGCGGCAATCGCCCAGGCGCCCAGAGCGTCACTCATGACGTCACAGGTCTTGACCATCACGTCCATGACGGGGTGGCTGCCGGCCTTCCCGGGCTGAGCCGTGTCATGTTTCCACTCATAGCCCTCGCGGCTCTTGCCCCACGCGCTCGTACCCCAGACAGCGCTGCAGAACTGCCGCATCGCCCCAGCCCACTCACCGTTCGAGCGATCGGTGTAGTTGTGCAGGGCGCTACTGAGGTTGCCGTCCGTGGTGGTGACGACCATGCTCGCGGACACCCAGGCGACGGAGATGTTATCCAGGCCCAGATAGTCGGGCAGCGGCATTATCTCGGCCGCCTTGCCCATGCGATAGGCGTCTTCCAGGAGAGGCCTGATGATCGCCAGGACTCCGGCTTCCACTGCTTCCAGCGCCAACTGGAACATGTCCTGGCTCTGGTCGATGTCCGCCCATTTGAGGTCCGTCACGGACCCGTAGTTCGGCGGTGTGTCAATCACGGTCGGCGGCGGTTGGGTCTGGGCCGGGGCGCCCGAGGGGTCCGTGGCCGCGTCAGCCGTCGCATAGTTGTTCGCGGTCTGGGCGAATCCGACCGCAGCGCCTCCGACGCTCGCCACCGACTTGGCCCACACCTCGACGAAGCGGTTGCCGACCTTCTTGTACGCGTTGGCGAACTCCCATGCTGCGGTCCCGTAGCCCCCGCAGTCCGGATACCGGCCGAGCTCGTCGAGGAGCTGATTGCCCCCCTTGTGCAGGCCGTCCTGGAGGTACGCGACGTAGCCCGAGAGCGCGTGCAGCGCGCTGGGGGTGACGTCGATGTCTCCCTTACTCAAGGGAGGTGGAGGAGGGGGCATGGCCATCAGGCCGCTCCCCATCCCCGCAGCACTGCGGCATGTGCCGCGGCGTAGTTCGTCTGCCCTGTCATGACGATGCCGTGGAGCCACGCCTGAGTCGCCTGCAGGTCCCGGGCTGACCTGTCCCATTCGTCAAGCTTGTCGATGAACGCCTCGCGTGCCTCGCCTTCCCAGGTGAGAACGACCTTTTCGACGCGGTCGTGCATGGTGTGAACATTCTCGTTGAGCTCCTTGAGGATCTCTTCCAGCTGGCCGGAGAGAAGCTGGAGAGTGGCGAAGTCAACCGCTATTGTGTCGTCGCTGTCAGTCATGCGCACCCTTCGTCAGAGATCGTTCAAGCGGCTCGTGCGCGGCGCGGCAGGCTGACTCCCGGTGTTGGGAGTCGACAGCTCGGCCGCCTCCTTGTCCACGTCCACGGACATCTGGATGTGCTTGAAGGCCGCCAGCGTGTCGAGCTCCTGCTCCGTGAACCCGTCACGGCTCATACGCACAGCTGTTTCGAGCAGTTTCATGAGCTCCCGGATGCGAACCGCTTCCTTGGCGGCTTCACGATGTTGCTTTCGGTAGGCCTTGGCCGCAGGCCCCCGCCAGCGGGCTTCGATCGCGTCGACGACCGCGTCCATGCGTCTGACCTGCCGGTCCAGGTAACGCTGCATTTCGTCGAGGTCGTCAGCGAGCTTTGTCAGATTCTCGCTGCTCACCTGCAAGTTGGGATCTGTCGTCACGTGCTCGCCCCCGCATCCCGTGACCGCTCAAATGATCAAACGTGCTCAACGCATGCACCTTAACAAGCAGCAATGACAAGCACGGTTACCACTTCGCACACGGAAGTCGACACGTGTCACACCAGGACGGCTGCGGATGGCCCTTCCGAGGCTCCCCCGCTGCGCGGAGACCCGGACCCGATCGTCTCTTCCTCAGCGGCGCACATTCATTGAGTGAGGTCCCCTCCCTGTACGGAGTCCGTGACTTCCTGACAAGCAGGGGGACTCGCCACCGGCACCTACGCCGCGAACGGCGTCGAGACGCGCCTCACGTACAACAGCAGCCGCAACCGCCGCTCAGCGTCACGACGTCGATACCCACCAAGCCTGGCGGACCCGCCGAGAAAGGCCAGCACTACATGCCCGTCGACCAGAAGTCCTGGGAAGCCGCGGTACGCCACCTGTTCGAGGACGCGTGCCCGTACGACGCCACGGGCCCGCGCCGCCACGAGGACTGGGTCCTCGACGTCCTCGTGCTGATGGCCCGGGTCCCGGACCCGCGCGGCTGGGCCGGTCTCGACGACGCGGCGCGGAATCCGGAGCGTGAGGCGTCCCCCATGTACCCCTTCGTCGCTCACCCGTCGGAGTACATCGCGGGGCGGCTGAAGGAGATCGAGCGGGACAGCGCCGAGAACCTGCTCCTGGCCCTCACGGACGACAAGTGCACACTGTCCAACCTGGCGCGCTTCACAGAGACCCCGGACGAGCTGCGCGCGATGGCCCACACGATTCTTGAGCGCTTCGGGGACGAGGCCAGGTACTACACCAACGTCACGAGGCCCGGCCGCGTGAGCGGCACGCTCGACCTCGCATCATCGAACTGGGCGTACAGCCCGCTGAGCGTGTATGGGGAGGACTACGGCCTGATCGTCGTCTCGGACACCGAGGTCGGCATGTTCTGGAACTTCTCCGACTGCTGAACCGACCATCACCCGTACGAGCGCAGGCCCTGACCAGGTGTTTGAGGGGATGGGGATGCCCTTGTGCTGACCCGTTCCGCTTCCTGTTCCGGCCGGGAGACCGCCCAGTGGGCCACCCGACAGGTGGTGACCGCCAACGAGCAGGCCATCCACCGCTGGCTCGCCCGGAACACCGGGCCCGCCTCACCGTCGAGGCCGCCTGGCCGTCCCGCGAGGAGCCCATGGGCCGGGTACAGCTGGAGGCCGGCCGGCCGGTGTCCGCGCGGCGCGCGTGGTGCTGCGCCGCGAGCCGTCGAGTCCATTGGGCTTCGTCGAGGCTCTGTACGAGGAGATCCCGAGCGCGGGCGGACCCGCGCGGCATTCGGCTCGTGGATCCGCCCCTGGCGGCCACCAGATCCTCACCCCGTGTGCAGACCGAGATCAACTACGCGAACTCCCTGCCGCCGGTACGGACCGTTTGGTATTTTTCGCTCACCGATGTCGGCGCGCGACACCCGTCAAGGCACACTCGGTTGCCGGTGAGGGAGTACTCGATGAGCACGTGTGAGAGGTGTAAAGCGACCGGGCTCGACAAGGGCATGACGCTGTGCGACCCCTGCTTGCGGGAGATCGGGGCGGCCCTGCAGGAGCTGGAGAAGCAGGGCGTTGATCTTCTCGACCCCGATGACCCCGCCAACCCGTATTAGGGGACATGCACAGGACGTGGCTGCGGACGTGCGGACCGGACGGACCATCGGCTGGGAGGCCCCGATGACTGAAGCGATCTCTTCACAGAAGGCGGGAGACGCCGAGGCACCCTTCGAAGTGGTCCTGTCGGTCTCCGAGCCGGCGGACGTCGGACCGTTGTACCGCCGCCTCAGCCTCCTCCAGGGGCTGGAGGTCTCCCGCAGGCGCTCCGGCCCGGGCGAGGGGCAGCTCGGGGTCGTCGAGGTGCTGCAGCTGCTCGTGCCTTCGGCGGCGGTGCTCACGGTCGCGATCCGGACCCTTCCGGCGTTCATCAAGTCCCGGCGGTCGTCCGTGACGGTGACTCTGACACGCGGCAAGCGTTCGGTGACGGTGACCGTCGAGAACTCCGACGACCCGCAGACGGTCCTCGAGATCGCATCCCGTCTGCTCGGCGATGACTGACCTGACCGGCCGGGACTACTCCCGTTCGCGGGCGGTCCTCATGGGCACCTGGGACTACACGGACTTCGAGTCGTCACCGGCGGTGGAACGCAGTTATCACCGGATGCGGGAACTGCTCCTGGACCCGGTGTGCGGCTCGTGGCCCGAAAGCTCCGTCCAGGAGTTCGCCAACCGCCCCACGCTCGGCACGACCCATGTCGAGCTCGTCGAGGCGTTCGTCGCGGCCACGGACATCGCGTTGTTCTACTACGTCGGCCACGGGATCTACGACCACCGCGAGCGGCTGTGCCTCACCGTGGGCGACACCAGGATCGATTCCGCCTACACGACCGCCACGGGGCTGTTGTTCGAGGACGTGCGGGACGCCTTCCGCGCCAGCCGTGCCGCCGTCAAGATCGCGGTGCTCGACTGCTGCAACGCGGGGCTCGCCGCCGAGGACTACGGCCGTCTCTCCCCGGACCGCCTACCCCCGGTGTCCGGCACCTACCTGCTGATGAGCAGCAGCGCGTTCGAGAGCTCCTGGTACGAGAAGGAGGACGTCCACCAGGCGCAGACGCACTTCACCCGAGCGCTCGTGGACACCGTGCGGGAGGGCGTACCCGGCGGGCCTGCCGGTCTCACCCTCGATCACATCTTCCCCGTGGTCGCCGACAAGCTCGTCGAGAAGGGCAGCCCGGAACCCGGCCGCCGTATCGAGGACAACGCCGCCGGCTGGGTGTTCGCCCGCAACAACGCACCCGAGGCACCGCCCGAGCCCGGAGGTGATCCCGAAGCTCTCTACCGCTCGGCGTACCGCCTGGAGACCGAGGGGGGTGTCGAGCAGCTCCCTCTGATCACCTTGCGCTATCAGGCAGCCGCCGCGGCCGGACACGCGCCCTCGATGAACCGGCTGGGCCAGATCGCCGAGGGCCGGGTCCAGGCGAGGATGCAGGGCATCGAACCGGAGCCTGTCACTGGCGAGGCGCTCCAGGAGGCGACGCAGTGGTACACCAAAGCCTACGAAACCGGTGACCACGCGGCCCCGCTCCACCTCGGGCAGCTCTACGAGGAGCAGTACGGCAACCAGAGGCAGGCGCTGTCCTGGTACGACCTCGCCGTCCGACGGGGCAACAGTGCGGCGAAGGAACGCCTGGCCGGGCTGCAACAGCGCATCCGTCTCGGGATCGGCCCTTCCCCGCAGCCGGAGGACGGGAGCGTCGAGGAACCGGACAGCGACACCAGGACAGGGCTCACCCACGCCGGTCAGGCCACCGAGCTGCTGCGTGGGCAGTGGCTTGCGGACTGGGGCGGCACGGCGTCTGCACACCTGGCTCTGGCCGAATGCCTCGATGTGCTCGCGGAAGCCTGCGGCGGGGACCACGGCGAGTGGGGAACCCTGCCGCAGGCAGAACAGTCGGACGTCCTGCGCGACTTCACCGACTCGCATCCCCGTAGGTCGGAACTCGTGAAGGCGGCACGCCGCTACTACGAGTCAGCCGGCCCGGGTGAGCTCCGCGCCCACGCCGCCCGGCTCCGCCGCCGGGCGGCAGGGGTCCCCACCGAATCCCCGGACACGGGAGAGACGCCATGACGAACCCGCACGTCAGCACGGCACTCCGGCAGTCCCTCGACCGCCATCGTTTCTCGCTCCGCCCGCAGCCAGGAGTGCCCGTCGGCGAGGAGATCGTGCACGTCGTCCTCGACCACGGTGAGGAGACTTTCCATGCCGGCCGCGTGAGCCACGATCGAGGGTTGTGGTCGGCCTTCGCCGTCGTCCGCCCACAGGGTCTCTGGCGGGCTGACGAGGTCGGCCGGTACGAGTCGTTCGAGGATGCCGTGCTCGCCGTCCTCATGAGTTTCACCTACGTGGAGTAGGAGGCCCGGAATGCGCGTCGAACCCCGGTTCCGCGATCAGATCAGATGCCTCGTCCTCAAGGACCGCAGGGCGAAAGCGCTCGACGAGGCCCTCTCTCCCGAGGACAGGGTCGCCTTCAACGGATTCCTGGTGTCGGTCGTCGCTGTGCTTCTCGCGCCCAGGCTGCGCGACCGGTGTGGCATCGAGGAACTCGCGGTCTTCAGCGACGAGGTGGCTGCCGCGCACCGCGCCGAACGACGACCGGTCAACGAGTTCGTCGTGGAGGAGATCCTCCGCGAGGTGTACGGAGTGCCACGGCTCTTCCTGACGCTACCCGTACCGCCCAGAACCGTATCGGCGGCGGGCGCGGCGATCGTGCGGTATCTGAACAACACGGACAGCACCGTCGCGGCCGACATCGACCGGATCCTCGACACCGCCGTGGAACTCAGCCGGCGCCGCGACCCTCGTTGAGGCCGTAGTCGGCGGCTCAGGGAGTGCGCATCAGGTTGCGGAGACTGGCGACGAGGGCGGGCACATCGCGTTCCACCTGCTCCGGGGCCGCCGCCGGGTCGGACGATTCCGGCTTCTGGAGCACGGTGCGGCAAGGGCGGCAGAGGCCGTCCGGGAGCGCTTCGGCCGGGCCGGGGCGGCCGCAGTCGGCACATTCGACGAGGAGGCCGCGCGCGGGAGTGGTGCCGAGCGAGCCGGGCGCTACGGGCAGTTGGGGCGGCATCTTGTCGGTGAGGCGGCGGCGCATCAGGCCCACAGGGGATCCGATCGGCTCGGGAAGCCCTGCGAGCAGTGCGGAGGTGAGGTACTCGGGGCTGACACCGCGTGCGAACCATGCGGCGGCCAGGGGCTCCAGAGCGGCACAATCGGCGGCGGAGAGCGCGAGGCGGGGTTCGCGGCGCCCGAGTTCGGCGAGGGCGCGGTACGCGGAGGAAGAGCTCGCCGCAGCCGACGGGGCGGCTGCGGCGGGCTCGGGGCCCGGCGCCGGGGCGGGCACCGGGGCAGGCAGCAGTGGCATCGGGCCCGGGAGTGCGGTGGTGCCCGCTTCCAGCGGCCGGGCCGGGGGCTCGTCGGCGTTGCGCTGCCGAGGCACGGCGGGTGCGTGAACCGGCCCGGCGGAGGGTTCGGATACCGGATCCGGCTCGGCAGCCGACTGCGTGAGCCTGGCGGTCCACCACTCGTTGTCGTGGGCGGTGCGGGACCAGTAGGTGAGCGTCACCCACCGGCACTGGCCGTTCCCTTCCACCCGGCAGCGCACACGGCGCAGGTGCCCGGCCACGGCGAGGGCGCGCAGCGCGGTACCGATGGCCATCTGGCCGTACAGCGGCAGGTCCTTGGCCAGCGACTTGATGTCCATGGCGGCACCGTCGGGCAGGTGGTCGACATACCCGGCGACGTAGCGCTCCCGCTCGGGCAGGAGGACGAAGGCGCTTGTGCTGGATGACCCTTGGGCGGGGACGGTCTGCTTGCCGTAGCCGGTACGGGCCTTGTGGTAGGGGCGCGAGGCTGCGGGGGCGGGCGGGGCGGAGCTAGGCTGCTGGATAGCCACGAGATCGGTCTTTCTAGGTGTTCGATCTTGGGTCAGACCCCGGCCGGTGCGCCAAACACCGTGTCGGGGTCGTCTCGTTGTGGGCACCGTAAGCAGCCACGACTCTCCGCTGCAACTCGATCACGATTAGTCATACTTGCTGGCCGTGACGGGGTGGGAGGGAGGGGAGGTTTCCCCAAAAGCCCTTACGTACCTCCCGGATGAACAACACGGCTCGAATCCCGGAGCCCGAAGCCCGGCCCTCGAAACCCGAAGCTCAAGCGTCGGCCTGGGAGCCCTCGCCGAATCCCCGAACGGGTGAATACGGATTCCGCGACGCTCGAACCCCGAGATTCGAGACCCGAGCACCGGGATGGCGACCGCACCACCACGACGCGGCATCGCGGTGCACTCGACGACGCCTGACCGTCCTTGCCCAGGGCCCTGAGCCGCGGCCTACCGACGCTTCAGGACACGCCACTCACGGCCCGACTTCGGGATCTTCGCCTCGTCTGTGGCCCGGCGGTCCTCGTCCTGGACGACTTCACCGACGATGACCTGGCCCCCGACCGGCTTGGCGAGTTCCAGGCCGGAGAGGTGCACCTTGAGCCTCTTGGACATGGGGCGGAAGGTCGCGAAGGTGAGCCCGCCGGACACGGCTGCCCCGACGAGAGGAATCGCCTTCGAGACGGACTTGGCGAAGGTCTGCTTCGTCATCTCGACGCCGAGGTACCCGGCGACCTTCTTCACGATGGGGTAGACGACACCCTGGGTCAGTGCCTTCTGGGGCAGCTTCTTGGCCACCTGCTTCGACATCGCCTCCGCCACCTTCCCCACGGCGGCGTTCGCGGACTGGGTCCCGAACATCACTCCGAAGAAGAGCGTGAGCACGCCTTTGGTGGCGTCATCGAGGTCGTCGGTGTCGGTGGAGAACAGATCGGGCCAGCTGTAGAGGTAGGCGAGCTTCTGCGCGACGCGCAGCATGTGGCCGACGTACTGGGCCAGATCGGCCGGCACCGTGGCGGGCATGGCGATGAATCCGGGAATCCCGGCAGCCGCGGAGAGCGCACTCACCTTGGCGGTCTCGTAGCGGATGGACTCGTTGGCCACCCTGTCCAGAACGTCAAGAGGGATACCCGCCGCTGCGGGGGTCTCCTCGATCGCTCTGCGCACATCATCTTCCGAGCAATGACGGGCCAGCGCCGTCCGGAGATACGCCCCCCTGTCGATTCGCACACCTGGCAGCCTCGCTGCGCCGGCCAGAAGAGCGGAGAAGCGCGACTCCGGGTTCTCGCTCACATGTCCCGTGACCATGCCAGGAACGTACAGCAGACGGGTGACCGGCATCCTTCGAATCGGTCATTGTGATCGCGGATCGGGACTGCGGGAGCCGGGGATGGCGGACGCGACGGGGACTGCGCGGCGCCGCCACCCCATGAGGGCGAACTCCGGCTCGCACCAGCCTCGCCGTGCGTACGCTGTGTCAGCGTACGCACACGGTGAGTGGACAGTACGAAGCGCCCGGCCTGACGATGGAGCCGATCGGAAGCGGTACGACGGGGCGGTGCGCGCGAAAGGTGGCCACGGTGGCCTACGAGAACACGGACGACAGCTTTGCGGGAACGGTTGCGGGTGGAACAGGCGCTGGAGCCGGCACCGAGCCCGGCAAGTCGGACAGCCTGCGCACGTTCGGCGCGTTCGTCCAGGCCCTGCGAGAACACGCGGGGCTCTCCCGCGAGGAGTTCGGCGACCATGTCCGCTTCTCCAAACACACGGTCGCCTCGATCGAGCAGGGTCGCCGGATGCCGGACCGCGACTTCGTGGAGCGCGCAGAGGCCGCGCTCGGGAACACGGGGGCACTGCGGAAGGCGGCGCCGCACCTGTCGCGGCAGGCTGGGCTGGCGAGTTGGTTCCGGCAGTGGGCGCGGCTGGAGACCCAGGCGGTGACCTTGTGGACCTACGAGTGCCGAGTGGTCCCCGGACTGCTCCAGACTGAGCGCTATGCGCGATCCGTGACAGTGAGCGTGCCACCCGTGAAAGACGAGGAGCAGGTGGCTGAGCAGGTGATGGCGCGGTTGGAGCGCCAACACCTGTTTGATCGCAAGCCACCGATCGCGTTCAGCTTCATCGTCGAACAGGCCGTCATCGAGCGTGGCACGGGAGGACCGGACGTGATGCGGGAGTTGCTCGACAGCCTCGTGGAGCGGTCGTTGCAATTCAACGTCGAGTTGCAGATCATGCCGCGCTGCCAGCCGGACCACGCCGGGTTCGACGGCCCGTTGATGCTCCTGGAATCACAGGAAAACAAGTGGTTCGGTTACGCAGAAGGGCAGCGTGGCGGCATGTTGATCGCGGACCCGAAGGAGGTCAGCATCACTCTCCAGCGGTATGCGAAACTGCGCTCACAGGCTCTCACCTCCGAGGACTCCAGGAGCCTGCTGAAGCAACTGCGAGGAGCGCTATGAGCAGCATCGACGAACGGGCTTGGTTCAAGAGCAGCTACAGCGGTTCCGACGGTGACGCCTGCGTCGAGGTAGCGAGGGGGATGGAGGCAATCCACGTCCGCGACTCAAAGGACCGGTTGAGCCCCGAGCTCGCCCTCTCCCTCACCGCGTGGGACGACTTCGTCGCCTACGCCGCCCAGAGCTGACCCTCACGCCCCGCGCCGGACCCGCCCGGTGCGGGGCGCTGACGTTCTCCGGCCGAAGCCGCAGATGTGTCCAACGCCTGCAATCCGTCACTCTCTGGCGTCGAACCATGTCGTGGCGTCGAAAGCCTGCGTGATCGCGAAATGCGACTTGTACATGGCTACGAGAGCGTCAGCACTGACGCCGAGCCAGACGGACACGAGCGCGTCGGTCTTCACGGGAGCGGCTCACCGCGCGTTCTGTGCGGAGTGCGGTGGTCCGAGTCCATGCCGTGCCGACGCCTGGGAGCCCGACTGCGAGGCGTTGTGCGCGGCGGCCTTCACGACGGACGATGGGTCCGGAACCTGCGGAGCCCCGCGGGCCGGCTGGCGGGAGTCGCTGTGGATCCGTTGGAGGACTGGCTGGAGAGTATGCAGCCCCGGCTGGCCGGCTTGGTGGACTTCGAGTGGCCGGACGGCTCGCTGACGGACCACTCACCGGCGTCGTCGGCTCGCCTGGAGGCGGAGCTGCTGACCCGGACCGAGCCCGGGGCGGACTTCCTGGAGCGGGTAGCCGGATTCCTCGGTGAAGCCCTGCTGTCGGCGGCCGGCGGGAGCTGGGCCTGGGACGAGCGGCGGGGGCTTCCGGTCGTGACGCCGGACCCGGAGCTGGGCCTGCCGTCCGTCTGCCCGGCGGAGCTGGTCGAAGAGGCCCGGCGGCGCCGGGACGGAGACGAGTTCGGCCGCAGCCTGCGGGAACTGGAGCAGGCGGTCGCCGAGAAGCAGGCTGCCGCACCCGGCTGGACGCCGGTCAAGGAGCCGACCCCGGGTCTCGATCAGGACCCGGCGGCCACGTTCGACTCGCCGTATCTGGACGCGTGGCTGGCGAAGCACGCAGCGGGCCTGCCGGCCTGGCTCGCCACGTACGCGGAGCGGCCCGGGCTCTGGGACTTCAGCCGGGCATCCCTGGACGAGCTCGAGGCGGCGGCGCGTCGACGGGCGTCCGGACCGGACGAGTTGGCGGAGGACCCGGACTTCGCCGAGGGGGCCTCCTGGTACCTCGGAGAGGTGCTGCGGCCGGCGATGCGCGCGCAGTGGTGCTACCACCCGGGTGAGCCGGACGGGGACAACATGTTCGTCGGGCGCCCCTTCCTGGACCAGCTGATCCCGGACGGGACGGTCGCGGTGCCGTTCCTGCTGATCCAGGTCGCACTCGCCGACCGCGCGCCGGGTGTGCTTCGACACGCCTACGATCGGCTCACTTGAACCTGTCCCCCCGGCGGACATGTGTCGCTAGGTTGGCCAATGCCTATATCTGCAGGGGGAGTTGCTCGTGAGCGGACGCCGTCGAGTCCGAACGTGGTTGATCGCGGTGACCCTGGCGGCACTGTGCGGGCCGCTCGGCTTGGCGGGCCCGGGCGTGGCCGCACCGAAGCCGGTGCCGCTGCCCAGCTTCGACGGACCCGCGCCGGATCCGGAGACACTGCCGGGCGGGTCCCGTCCGGCCCCGATGGGCAAGAAGCAGACGTACGAGTACGAGAACCCCGCCGAGTGGCTGCGTGGCCGAGCGGAGCCGAAGGCCCACGAGGTGGCGGCGGCAGTGCTCGACAAGAGGGCCACGATCTCGGGTTTCTGGCAGCACGCCCTGAAACGACGGCAGGACTACCAGCGGGACAAGGCCAAGGAGCTCAACAAGTACCTCGCCAATCCCGTGGGTGATCGGCCGAGCCCCGTGGCGCCCTGGCACAAGTGGCTCCGGAGATACGTTCCGAATCAGGGCAACGACAACCAGGGCAAAGCCTTCGTCCGGCATGTGGTGGAACGACTCAAGCTCGGTGCGAACCACGGCTGGCAGACCGAGTTGCACGTCCCTGAAGTGAACCGCTACTACGACTTGGCCAACGTGGGACTCGGCCTGTACTACGAGCTCAAGTCCGGCAGCGGCATCAGCGAAAAAGAACTGGCACGGGACAAGGCGTTCGTCGAGGCCGAGCGGGGGAAGGCCGCCCCCCGGCGGCTGGTGTACCTCTTCGCCGTACCGCCGAGCACGAAGTCCAAGAGGCTGCTCATGGAGGCCGGTATCGATTACGTCGTGGTGCCGGCGCAGAAGAAGGTGATCAACACGGGCGGTCCGCCGACCGACCCGAACGACCAGTTCCCGACCCGTCCGGCCGACAGCGATCCCGGCGGCAACGATCCCGACGGCGGCGGTCCCGACGGCAACGGTCCTGACGGCGGCGGCACGCCCAAGGGCGGCCCGCAGGACAGCGGGCCTCAGGGCGGTGCGGCTGCCGACGACATCCTGCGAGCCCCTGACCAATACCAGGCCCCGGCCGCGGCGCCGGCGGAGATCGCCGGCTCCGGGGACACCCCGGAACAGGCCGCCGAGCTGCGTCAGGTCGACAAGCAACTCGCCGCGGAATCCGGCCACCCCGAACTGGCCGAGGACCTGGGCGGCGTCGACTTCTCGACGCTGGAGCTGCGCTACGTCTCCGACACCTACCACAACGGCTCCGGTGTGCAGTACGCGTTCAAGGCCGACGCCCTGACGACCGACGAGCCGGCCTTCGGCGGCCGGCGCACCGCACGGCTCGCCTCGGACTCGTTCTTCGTCTGGCTGGCGCTCCCGCCGTCCGCGTTCACGGTCAACCTCAACCCGGACGAGCCCGACCGGATCATCGACGAGAAGTTCGGCAGGACCGACGCCGGGCGGGTGCTGCTGGAGGCCGACCTGGCGATGAAGAAGTCGGTGGCGAAGTTCATCCACCCGAACACCCCGGGCGGCAAGAAGTTCTGGGACTCGCTGCGGGGCGAGACCAAGTGCGTGTCCATGAGGCAGTGGATCGTGCCCGGCACGGCCACCGTCCGCGACAACGACGACGAGCTGTACATCCTGGAGGCGCCGCTGCAGGTGAAGATGGAGTCGGAGGTCATCAAGACCTCGGGCGTCGGCGGCAACACCGGCTGCGGACAACAGGACGAGGCCGGCACCCGGCACAACGAGGCGCTGTACCGCACGACGATCCTGCCGCAGGTCCAGAACGCGGTGAACACCGCGCCCGAGTACGCCGATCTGCGCCGGGTCTACGCCAGCCGGGTCGCCGCCGAGTGGTTCCGCAAGCGCAGCGCCGACAAGCACACCGCGTACTCGGACCTCATCGGTAAGGGTGACATCAGCCGCTGGGCCTCCCAGGAGAAGTGGACGCCCCGTGAGGTCTTCGACCGCTACGTCCAGTCGTACAAGAACGGCGAGTTCAAGGTGAAGCGCACCACCACCAAGGGCGACCTCGTCTACACCGACACGTACGTCTACGGCGGCGTGGACTTCACCCGGATCAGCCAGAACCGTCTGAGCGCCGCCACGTTCGCAAAGGAACACGCCGCGCTGAAGGCCACGGCACACGATGCGCTGGACGCGCCGAGCACCGAGGGAAGCGACGTGTGGCTCGGCGGTCAGACCACCGCCGTCCCCTACGCCGAGGCGTTCGCCGGTCCCGAACCGGCAACGTCGAAAAGCCTGTTCCACGTGCTGGGCGCGGCGCCGCTCACCGTCTGGCTCGTGACGGGCGGTGTGCTGTGGTGGCGCCGCCGGACCGGCTCACCGACGGGGGCCGCCCGGTGACTGCGACGAACCAACCGCCCCTGGCACCGGCACCTCCGAGGCCGCCGGGGGCCGTGTTCGCGGCGGGCTACCTGTTCGCCGGGGTGGCCGCGCTGGCCCTGGTCTCGGCGGTCGGCACACTGTTCGCCGTCCCCGAGTTCCGCCACCGCCGGAGCGAGGAGGCAGCCGACAGCGCGGCGGGGGACCTCGCCTCGTACGGTCTGATCGCGTTCGCCGTGCTCACCGTCGCGTTCGGCGGCGTCTGCCTGCTGCTGTCCCTGCTCGACGGACGGGGGCGGCAAGGGGCGCGGGTGGCGACCTGGGCCGTCGGCGGGGTGTGCGTCTGCTTCGACATCGCGCTGTTCACCGTCGGCTTCCCCGACTCCGTGCCCTGGTACGGCGACATGACCCGGATCGTGGCCGCCGGGATGCTGCTGCTGACGCTCGCCTCGGTCACCCTCCTGGCGCTGCCCGCCTCCCACAGGTACTTCCGCTCCACGAGGTCCGCCCGGCAGAGTGCGCGCCCCCCTGTCACGCCGCCCCCGGCTCCCCCACCGGCCGTTCACCAGGACCCGCCGCACACCCGACAGGCCGCCCCTCCCGGTGACCCGGCCCCCTCTCCCCCGGACCTGCCCCCGCCTCCCGCTCACCCGCCCGCGCCTTCCGGCCATCCGCACCTGCCGCCCGGCGCCCCGCCCCCTCCTCCCCACTGGCCGGCGCCGCAGCCGCTGCTCCAGGACGCACATCGACGTCGGCCGGCCGCCGTCACCACCGCCCTGGCCGTCCTGGTGGGCGTCGCGGTCGTCACCCTCGTGGCCGCTGTCGTGGAGATCCGGATGTACCAGGCCACCTTGAAGTGGCTCGACGACTACCAGCGGATCATGGAGGAGCAGACTGCTCCGTACGGCATCGACGTGGCGTTTCCCGAACTGCCGGACACCGCCGCGGGGCCGACCGTCATCATGGTCGTGGCCCTGGTGGCCGTCGCGGTGCTCCTGATCGGCCTGGCCTTCGCCATCCGGCTGCCCAGACCACGGGCACGCGTCACGGTCCTCGTCGCCACGGCGCTGTTCGCAGCACTGGCCACGGGCCGGGGCCTCCTGACCGCGAGCTCACAGGCCACCCTGAGCCGGCTCTCGGAGGAGTCGCAGCGGCTGAGGGAGAGCATGGGTGCGGGGCAGTACCAGGACCCGTTCCCCGGTTTCGCCGAGATCTACCCCCAGTGGGCGTACCAAGCCGTCTACCTGACCACGGCCCTCGCGGTCCTCGGGTACGTCGCGGTCTTCGTCCTGCTGCTCCTGCGGGGCTCGAACGCCTGGTTCGCCATGGCAGGGAACCGCGCGCACCGGTACGTCCCGCCACCGCCGCACCTCGGACAGGGGTACGGGCAACATCCGGACAGGTGACGCCGATACGGCGGAACTCCCGGTTCCTCCACGGCACCGTCGGGCACGTCGCCGGTGGCGGACTCCACCGCCTCCTCGGGGAGGACCTGCCGGTCGCCGGCCGGATCATCTCGCCGAGCAGACGAGGTCCTGCTCGATGGCGTCCACCGTGTCCAGCAGGACCCGTGCGACGCTGCGCAGATCCCGGTTCGTGACCGTGTCGCCCACCACGATCGCGGCCATCGGGCCGGCCCTGCCCAGGCGGACCGGGGCCGCCAGTTCGACCAGTCCGGGAATGTGCTCGCTCCTGGCGTAGGACAGGCCGGTCCGACGAATGCGTTCGAACTCGCGCCGCATCGCGTCCGTTCTGGCCGGGATCACGCGGGAGCCGGGCATCGTGGTGGCGAACAGGTCGGCCGGGTTCCGCTTGGCCATCGCGAGCAGAAGCCTGCCCGCCGCCGAACGGTGTGCCGGAACCGGCTGCCGCAGCGCCATCGCCAGACGGACGTGCTCCTGACCGTAGAGGGTGCCGACGTGCTGGACCTTGGCGCCCGACAGCGTGCCGAGGCTGACGATCCGGTTCGTCAGTTGGAACAGTTCGATCAGGAAGGGAGTGATCGGGTAGTTGAGCCACTGCGCCGACCCGGGGCCGCCGGTGTCCGCCAACCGGTGTAAGTAGGTGCCGAGTTCGTAGGACTTCGACTCCTTCCGCACGGCGAGGCCGTTGTCGGTGAGCACCCGCATCAAGCGGTGCAGTGTGGACTTGGGGAGGTCCACCAGGCGTGACAGCTCCGACAGGGTCAGCGGCCGCGCCGCCTCGGCCAGGACCTCCAGGACGGCGAGCGCTTTGCGCAGCGGGCCGCCTGCGGATCCGGGCGTCGGAGGATCTCGCTCGTCGTCCACGCGGAACTCCTGTCGCTGAGGCACGTCCGTCCGGTCCATGCCTACCTGCGCGCGCACGGCGAACTCAAGATCGGCCGGGCTTGCTGGCCCGTGGGTCCACGACATCAGGCCCTTTTGGCGGTCCCGGCCCGGGTCCGGTGGCCCGGGCCGCTGTTTCCATGGTCGTTCCGGAAAGTGGAAACGGACGTTGAGGGCTGCGCCTCGTCCTCCCTAGTCTCCCAGGCGTGGCTAATGTGAGCTCGGATGTGTACGCGGCCGGTGGCGTGACCCGCCGCGTCCTGCTGGCTGGTCCTCGATCCTTCTGTGCGGGTGTCGAGCGGGCCATCGAGATCGTCGAGCGGGCGCTGGACCTGCGCGGCGCCCCTGTCTACGTGCGCAAGCAGATCGTGCACAACGTCACCGTCGTCGACGACCTCGCGGCACGTGGCGCGGTGTTCGTCGACGAACTGGACGAGGTGCCCGACCACTCGACGGTGGTGTTCTCCGCGCACGGAGTCTCACCCGCGGTGCGCGAGGAGGCGGACCGGCGCGGTCTGGACGTGATCGACGGAACCTGTCCCCTGGTCGCCAAGGTGCATGCCGAGGCGCGCCGTTTCGCCGCCCGGGGCGACACCATCGTCCTCGTGGGACACGCGGGGCACGAGGAGGTCGAGGGCACCCTCGGCGAGGCACCGGAGTCCATGGTGCTGGTCGAGACGGCCGACGAGGTGCGCGAACTGTCCGGATCCGACGGGCGGAACGTGTCCTACCTCACCCAGACCACGCTGGCCGTCGACGAGACCGCGGAGGTCGTCGGGGCCCTGAGAGAGAAGTTCCCGCTGCTCCAGGAGCCGCCGTCCGACGACATCTGCTACGCCACCACCAACCGGCAGGCCGCGCTCAAGGCGATCGTCGCCGAGTCGGACCTCGTCCTGGTCGTCGGTTCGGAGAACTCCTCCAACTCGGTCCGCCTGGTGGAGATGGCGCGTCGCGAGGACACCCGCGCCGAGCTGATCGACCGTGCCGCCGACATCCGGCCGGAGTGGCTGCAGGACGTGCGGACGATAGGGCTCACGGCCGGTGCCTCGGCGCCACCCGCCCTGGTGACGGAGGTCGTGACCTGGTTGAAGACCTTCGGTCCGGTCACCGTCGAGGAACGTGAGATCACCCGCGAAGACATCCATTTCGACCTTCCCTCGACGGTGCGCGACACCACGCACCGGTCGGCGGACGGCCGTCCCAGCTGAGCAAGGAGAGACGTGTCACCCTCTGTGCTCGGCCGTATCACCGGCCCCGAGAGCGTCAAGAGCCTGCATCCGGACCAACTGCCCGTACTGGCACGCGAGATCAGGGAGTTCCTGGTCGAGAAGGTCTGCGCGGCCGGTGGGCACCTCGGCCCGAACCTCGGCGTGGTGGAACTGACCATCGCGCTGCACCGGGTGTTCGACTCACCCACGGACCGGATGGTGTTCGACACCGGGCACCAGTCCTACGTCCACAAGATACTCACCGGCCGGCAGGCCGCCTTCGACTCGTTGCGCACGGCCGGGGGCCTGTCCGGCTATCCGCTCCGCGAGGAGTCCGAGCACGATCTCGTGGAGAACTCGCACGCCTCCACGGCGCTGTCCTACGCGGACGGCCTGGCCAAGGCCCGGCGGCTGCTCGGTGAGGACCACCGTCGCGTGGTCGCGGTCACCGGGGACGGCGCGCTGACCGGCGGCATGGCCTGGGAAGCCATGAACAACCTGGGCCGCGGTGCCGGCCCGGTGGTCGTCGTCCTCAACGACAACGGCCGCTCCTACGACCCCACGATCGGCGGGCTGGCCGAGCACCTGACCGCACTGCGTGCCGGTCTGCACCAGGGCCCCACCCTCTTCGAGACCATCGGCTTCGCCTATCTCGGTCCCGTGGACGGGCACGACATCGCCGCCGTCGAGCAGGCGTGCCGCCGGGCGGCGGAGCTGGACGGTCCGGTCGTGGTCCACTGCGTCACCGAGAAAGGCCGGGGGTACGCCCACGCCGAGAACGACGAAGCCGACCGCATGCACGGTATCGGCGTCATCGATTCCGCCACGGGCCGGTCACTGGGCGGTTCCGCCCCCTCGTGGACCGGAACGTTCGGCGGTGAGATGGAGCGGATCGGTGAAGTACGGCCCGACGTCGTGGCGCTGACCGCCGCGATGCTGCGGCCGGTCGGTCTGCACCGGTTCGCCCAGCGCTTCCCGGACCGGGTGTTCGACCTCGGTATCGCCGAGCAGCACGCGGTCACCAGCGCCGCGGGGATGGCCATGGGCGGCCTGCATCCGGTGGTCTGCCTGTACGCCACGTTCCTCAACCGGGCCGTGGACCAGATCATGATGGACGTGGCTCTGCACGAGCTGCCGGTGACCTTCGTCCTGGACCGTGCGGGTGTCACCGGCCCCGACGGGCCCAGCCACCACGGCATGTGGGATCTCGCCCTGCTGGGCACGGTGCCGGGCATGCGCGTCGCCTCGCCGCGCGACCCCGTCCAGCTCGCGGAACTGCTGGACGAGGCGCTGGACACGCGGGACGGCCCCACGGCGCTGCGCTTCCCCAAGGGGGGCGCGGGTCCGGAGATCCCCGCTCTGAACCGCATGGAGGGCGTGGACATCCTGCACCGCACCCGGTCCCGGCCGCTGGACGTCCTGCTCGTCAGCACCGGGGTGCTCGCGGACACCGCGCTGCGCGCGGCGGAGCTGCTGGCCGCCGAGGGCGTCGGGGTCACGGTCGTCGACCCGCGCTGGGTGCTGCCGGTCAATCCTGTCCTGGTCCATCTGGCCGCCCGGCACCAGCTGACGCTCTCCGTCGAGGACGGGGTGCGCACCGGAGGGGTGGGCGCGGCCCTGGCCCAGGCGTGCGCCGACGCCCGGGTGTCCACGCCGGTGCACGCCCTGGGACTGCCCCGCGAGTTCCTCAGCCACGGTGAACGGCCGGCCATCCTCGCCGAACACGGTCTCACCGCGCAGTCCGTCGCCGGAACCGCGCTCGCCCTGCACAACGCCGCGGCGACATCACACGCACCCGCACCTCGTCGGGAGAGGACACCACGGTGACCCAGGTAGCACTCGGTATGCCCGCTTCGCCGCCCATCACGCTCGCCGACCGCCGCAGAACCCGCCAGTTGCGGGTCGGGGCGGTCGGGGTGGGCAGTGACCACCCCGTCTCGGTGCAGTCGATGACGACGACCGTCACCGCCGACGTCAACGCCACCCTGCAGCAGATCGCCGAGCTCACCGCCGCCGGCTGCGACATCGTCCGCGTCGCCTGCCCGAGCGCGGACGACGCCGAGGCGCTGCCCCTGATCGCCCGGAAGTCGAAGATCCCGGTCATCGCCGACATCCACTTCCAGCCGAAGTACGTCTTCGCGGCCATCGAGGCCGGCTGCGCCGCGGTGCGTGTCAATCCCGGCAACATCAAGAAGTTCGACGACAAGGTGGGCGAGATCGCCCGTGCGGCCAAGGACCACGGCACCCCGATCCGGATCGGGGTGAACGCCGGGTCGCTGGACGCACGTCTGATGCGCAAGTACGGGAAGGCCACCCCGGAGGCGCTGGCCGAATCCGCGCTGTGGGAGGCGTCGCTCTTCGCGGAGCACGATTTCCACGAGCTGAAGATCTCGGTCAAGCACAACGACCCCGTGGTCATGATCCGCGCCTACGAGATCCTCGCCGAGCAGTGCGACTACCCGCTGCACCTGGGCGTCACCGAGGCGGGGCCGGCGTTCCAGGGCACCGTCAAGTCCGCCGTCGCCTTCGGGACGCTGCTGCGCCAGGGCATCGGCGACACCATCCGTGTCTCCCTCTCGGCTCCTCCGGTGGAGGAGGTCAAGGTCGGTTCCCAGATCCTCCAGTCGCTCAATCTGCGGCCCCGCAAACTGGAGATCGTCTCCTGCCCCTCGTGCGGCCGGGCGCAGGTGGACGTCTACAAGCTCGCCGACGAGGTCACCGCCGGTCTGGAGGGCATGGAGGTGCCCTTGCGGGTCGCCGTGATGGGGTGTGTGGTCAACGGTCCCGGGGAGGCGCGCGAGGCCGACCTCGGAGTGG
Source organism: Streptomyces sp. NPDC014623 (assembly GCF_043088245.1). Lineage (NCBI taxonomy): Bacteria > Bacillati > Actinomycetota > Actinomycetes > Kitasatosporales > Streptomycetaceae > Streptomyces > Streptomyces sp. NPDC014623. The sequence goes on from NZ_JBIBZU010000011.1 coordinate 55,599, forward strand.
CGTCCGGCAACGGCAAGGGCCAGATCTTCGTCAGGGGCAAGGTCATCAAGACCGTTCCCGAGCACCGCATCGTGGAGACCCTCATCGAGGAGGCCCTGAATCTCGCCGAGACGATGGACCAGGAAACCGGAGGCTCCGTCACGGTCGTCACGGGCTGAATGAGGGATTCCCCTGGAGGGAACAGAAACAGGTCGATCAACCGGCTCCCCGAAGTGGACCACAGTAAGGTCATTGACGTCGCCTTTCCGACTGACAATGACCGGTATTGGACCACACTCGGGGAGTTTTGACGTGTTTCCAGTATGTGAACCAACGCTGAACGTACCCCGAACTCCGGCTTCGCGACGGGGCTTCGGCAACACCGGAGCGACCTCCGGCGCCCCTCCCCCGGCCACCCGCGCGCCCGGCCCGTGGTCACCCGCCCCTGTGGTCGGGTGACCACGCCCCGTCGTCCTTTCCGGCCCCATTGAGCGGATGAGGCCGCACAAACGGAGGAAAAGCGAAGAGCGACGACGGTCCGGGCGGCCCCGTGCCCGCGACCGGGCACGAACGCTCCGGCTGCCGCGCTGCTCATTTCCTGGAGGCTTGCCATGATCGCCAAAACCAGAACCGCCGAAACCACGATACGTCCGGTGAGGACGCTGGTCCGGGCGCCGGATCCGCTGACGCATTCGGCGGTCAGCAGTCAGCTCGGTGCCGCGCCGAACATCGAGGTCGTCACGGTGGACGGCCCCGGCCCGGCAGACGTGGCCGTGGTCGTCACCGAGCGCATGACCGTGGAAGTGACGTCGCTCCTGCGCAAGTTCAAGAACTCCTTACGCGTACCGGTGGTCCTCATCCCGTCGGAGATCGACCGTTCCGACCTGCTGACCGCGGTGGAGTGCAACGTGGTCGCGGTACTGCCACGGGTCGCCGCCACCAGCAGCCGTATCGAGGAGGCGGTGCTGACCGCCGCGGCCGGCGGGGGCGTGCTCCCCTCGAAGCTGCTGGGCGAACTGCTCCGGCAGTTCGAACGGATGCAGCGCGAGGTCCTCTCCCCGCACGGCCTGCACACCTCCGGGCTGACCCCTCGGGAGATCGATGTGCTGCGGCTGATGTCGGAGGGCCTGGACACCGCCGAGATAGCCGTCCGCATGTGCCTGTCGGAACGGGCGGTCAAACGCGTCGTCTTCGGGGTCACCCAGCGCCTGAACCTCCGCAACCGGCCTCACGCGGTGGCGTACGCCTTACGCAGTGGCGTCATCTGACCCGGGGCCGACGCCCGCACGAGGCGCCTGCCCGGCCCCGGGACCCGTGGACGAGGCCCCCGCCGGAGCCCCGGTGACGGCCGTCGGCGTGCGAAAGGCCCACGGCGGCCGTCCCTCCCGGCGCATCGCCTTGTGCAACAGCACCACATAGGCCAGGTCCAGAGCCACATAGGTCGGCACCAGCACCTGGAGCAGGTGGTGGGAAGGATAGACGACGAAGGCGGTCAGTCCGGCGAAGAGAGAACCCACGGTCTTCGCGACGGCGATGTACATCGACTGTCCCGCACTGGACCCGCGCCGCCTGAGCAGGAAGATGAACGAGGCGCTCAGCGGAACCTGGATGATCATCCCGGTGTACATGCCGTCGATGTCGTGGAACTCGTTCGCACCGACCATGACGACCACCGACGCCCACACCAGCACACCGGCGAGTGTCCACCGGAAGGCCCTCGCCGACAGGCCCGGATAGTCGCGCGGCCCGTACCGCAGTGCCTGGTACAGCAGGACGACGTTGAAGACGAGCCAGAGGAAGTTGATCTGCCGCTGGGTCGGCGTCTGCTCCAGCAGGAAGGTCAGGCTGAACTCCCAGGCGATGTTGACCGCCACCAGGTAGGCGGGTATTCCCACGTACCGGTCCCGGGACGCCTGCCGGATCGACAGGATGTACGTCACCATCCAGCCCAGCGCGGTCGGCCCGGCGACCGCCGCGAAGAGTACGTCCGGGACGTCGGCCGCCCCCACCGTGACCGGTGGGACCTCCGACATCGGGATGAGGAAGGGGGGCAGCCAGGACATGGAGATCCCTCGTGGGTCGGGGCCGGACGGGCGGGGCGGGACGGGCGGGACAGGCAACAGGCAGAGGACGGGTCAGAGGCTGGGCACGATGGGCTCCAGGCCGAAGAACGACCCGCCGTACAGTTCGTGGCCGACGTGGACGTTGAGCATCGCGTGGCGGGCCGCGGTGTTGGCGTCCCGCCAGTACCGCTGCAACGGGTTCGACTCGGCGAAGGACCCCGCGCCGTGCGCCCACAGCAACTCGTCGAGCGCCGTGGTCACCAGGCTGACCGCCTGGCCGACGTCGCCGCGGATACGCAGGAGTTCGCTCTCCGGCAGCGGGACGGCCCCGTAGGCGGCCTCGTCGAGCGCGGTCGCCGCCCGGTTCACGTGCATCTCGGCGGCGTCGATCGACAGAGCCGTCCTGCCGAGCGAGGACACGAAGGTCCGTGAGTCCGTCTGGCTGGTGTACTTGGTGGGCGCGATGCCCCGGGTGGGCGCCTTCTCCACGACGAAGGCGCGGGCCGCCTGGCCGGCGCCGAGCACCACGGAGGCGCAGACGACGGCCATGGCCGCGATCGCCGCCGTACGGAACAACGGCGGCAGGCTGACGTCGGTGGCGTTCTCCCGCCCGCGTTGCGCCTCGCCGGAGATCACCCGGTGCTCGGGGACGAACGCGTCCCGGAGCACGGCGGTGTGGCTGCCGGTGGCACGCATGCCGACGGTGTGCCAGGTGTCCTCGATGGTCAGGTCCGCGACGGGCACCAGCACGGAGAGCCCGCCGACGGGCTCCCCTTCACCGTTCAGCTCCCGGGCGACCAGGATCGCCCAGTCGTCGTGCAGGATGCCGGTGCCGTACGGCCAGGTGCCCGAGAGCACATAGCCGCCGTCGGTGCGTACCGCGGTGCCCGCAGCCGCGAAGATCGAAGCCAGCTTGGCACCGGGGTCGGCCCCGAAGACCTCGTCCCGGGCCGCCTGCGGGAACTTCGCGGCGAGCAGGTTGGAGCCGTTGATGTTGTTGACCACCCACGAGGTGGACGGGCAGTAGTGGGAGAGGGCCTTGGCGACCTCGCTCATGGTCCGGACGTCGGCCTCGAGACCGCCGTAGGCCCTCGCGGTCCAGATCATGCCCAGCTGTGACTGGTCGATGGCCCGGACCGTGGCGTCGGGCAGCCGCCGCTCCCGCTCCCCCTCCGCGACACCGTCCGCGAAGACGGGACCGAACTTGTGGACCCTTTCCACCAGTTCGGCCCGCAGTTCCGCCGGGTCCGTTCGGATGTCTGTCATGGTCACCATTCCGGGCTCTCGGTGATGAGGTGGGTGAAGTCGAAGTAGTCCCGCCAGGCGCTGATCCGGCCGGCCCGCAGTTCGAAGGCCCCCATCACCTTCAGGTTCAGCGCGATGGGGGTGCCGTCGACGCGGAGCATGTTCTCCACGCGCTCGGTCAGGACGGTGCCCCCGGCCGTGGCCACGTGCCGGAACTCCACCTCCAGCCGTGCGAAGTCGGACGGCATGAGCCGGAGGATCTCCGCCTTTCCCCGGCACACCGGGGAGCCGGGGTTCTCCCACACGCAGTCGTCGGTCAGGTAGCCGTCCACGGCCGCGCGGACATCGGCCGGGGCCGGCCCCATCGACGTCAGGAAGTCCTGGACGAGACGCTCGCCGTCGGTGGAGGGCATGGTCAGCTCCCGCTGTTCGTGGCGCCGGACCGGCCGAGGAGCCGGCCGAACGTCGCGTCGAGTTCCTGATCGGCGTGCCGGCTCCCCCGGACACTGCGCCAGGCGACGTGCTGGTCCGGCCGCACCAGAACGGCACCGTCGTCGTCGATCTCCCTCACCGCGGCCCATGCGCCCTCGGCGTCCCAGGGGCCCGCCGCGTCGGGCCCACTGCCGACGGGCACCACGGTGAGCGCCACCCCGTGGGTGTCCGCGGCCTTCTTGGCCGCGGCCGCCCAGCCCTCGCCCAGCGGCCCGGTGATCAGCACGAAACCGCCGTCGCCACCGACCAGGTCGTGTGTGGAGAGCCGGGTGTCGCCGTGCCGCAGCCACACGTGCGGGAGCCGGTGTCCCGGCCGGGTCGTCGGACGGTGGACCGCGCCCATCGGGTCCCGGGGCGGCGGCGGGGTGCCGTCCGGGAGCACCGCACCGGCCGTGTAGTGGTGACCGATCTCGATGTCGTGTGCCTGGTACTCGATGCGCTGGGTGCCGAACGCCTCCCGCACCACGGCCCGCCGGGTCTCACCCATCGGTGTGTCGGCCAGCAGTTCGCGGATGGCGGCCTCGGTTGCCTCCGGTTTCCCGTGCGCCATGCCCAGGGCCGCGAACAGGAGGCCGTAATTGAGCAGACAGCCCATCGCCCAGCCGACGTTGCGCCGGGCGACGGGAAGCCGTTCCGCCTCGTAGGAGTCGAGCAACGCGTCGCCGGCCCGGCCGTCGAGCACGGCCTTGAACTTCCAGGCGAGGTTGTGCACGTCCTGGATCGCCGTGTTCAGGCCGCCGCCGGCGGCGGGCGGCTGCCGGTGCGCGGCGTCGCCGGCCAGGAAGGCGCGGCCGGACCGGAACGACCGGGCCACGACGGCCTCCGGCCGGTACTCGCTCACATGGTGGATCCGTATGCCGAGGTCCTCCGGCAGCTTCAGCAGTTCCCGCACCCGGCTCGTGATCGCCCCCGTGTCGAGGCCGCCCGCGCTCGTGCCGGGCGGTACCCGGAAGTGCAGTGCCCATTCCTCGGACGACGAGCCCCACTCGGGCCCGGACGCGACGAGTACCGAGACCTCGCCGTCGAGGCCGAAGATGTGGGTCATCAGCACCGGGTCGCTCCACCAGCGGGAGAGGTCCGCGCTGAAGTGGACCGAGATGATGGTGAACCCGCCGCCGGCGCCGTCCATCGGGATGCCGAGCGTCCTGCCGACGCTCCTGCCGCCGTCGGCACCCAGCAGGTACCGGGCACGGACGGTGCCCGTCTCCCCGGTGACCCGGTCGGTCACCCGCGCCAGGACCCCGCTCTCGTCCTGGGTGAACTCCTCCAGCTGATGGTTGAACAACAGGCTGCCGGGAGCCCGTCTCTCCGCGTGCCGGCGCAGCAGCGGTTCGAGCCGGTGCTGCGGGAGGTTGGTCGAGGGCCCCGTGCTGTCGGCGGCGTAGGGCCCGGCGGTGCTGCCGCCGCCGAAGGCGTCCATCCGGTACAGCTCCCGCCCGTCCACGGGGCCGTCGCCGCCCAGCGAGGTGCGCCAGGCCACCTCGCTCATGTTCGGGAGCGGGCAACTGATCCGGTAGACGTCGTCGGCGATGCCGTGCTGCCGGAAGATCTCCATGGTGCGCTGGTTCAGGTAATGCGCCCTGGGCAGGACCGACGTCGACTCGCGACGCTCCACCACGAGGTGGCGCACCCCCACGTCGGCCAGGAAGACCGACGCGGCGAGTCCACACCCACCACCGCCGACCACCAGGACGGGCACTTCTACGTCAAACATCGCTCTTCCCCTGTGCTGCGGACGGATCACTGGCCGAGCTGGTCACTCGCCGTGATCCGACGTGTTCTCGTGCAGGACGATGACGGCGGCCGGGCACCGTGAGGCCGCCTTCCGGACCTGTGCGTGCTTGTGCTCCGGCGGCGTCGCGTCGAGCAGCGCCACCCTGCCGTCGTCGTCGTTCTGGTCGAAGACCGACGGCGCGTACAGCGCGCAGTTCCCGACGGAGAGACATCTGCCCTCGTCGACCTCGACCTTCATCGTCGTCCCCCTCTCGCTGCCGCTCACCAGGTGACCGGCAGGGCGTTCACACCGAAGACCAGCGCGTTGGTGCGGTACTCCAGCTCGTCGTGCGGCACCGCCGAACGCAGTGCGGGGAACCTGTTGAACAGGGCCGGCAGGGCGACGCGCAGTTCCATACGCGCCAGTTGCTGGCCCAGGCACTGGTGCGGCCCGAAGCCGAAGGTGAGGTGGCGCTGCGGGGGCCGGCGCACGTCCAGGCTGTCCCAGTCCCTGTCCTCCTCGTCGGCTGCGCCGAGGTCCCGGTTGGCGGCCAGCACGGACGCCACGACGTGCTCGCCCTCCTTGATCTCCTGGTCGCGCACGCGGATGTCCCCGACCGCCTGCCGCGGCAGGATGGTGGCCGGGGCGGTGTACCGCAGCAGTTCCTCGACGGCGTTGTCGGTCACCGAGGGGTCGTCGCGTACCGCCGCGAGCTGCTCGGGGTGCTGGAGGAGCAGGGCGACGCTCGCCGAAAGGGTGTTGGCGATCGTCTCGTGCCCGGCGATGAGCAGCATGTTGCCGATACCGGCGAGTTCCTCGTCACTCAGCTGGTCGCCGAAGTCCCGCACCACGCGACCCAGCACGTTGTCACCCGGGTCCTTCCGGTGCTGCGCCACGAGCCCGGCCATGTAGGCCATCATCTCGGCGGCTTTCTCCATCTGGACTTCACGGCTCTGGCTGAAGTCCAGCGCGAGAGCGGTACGGCGCTGGAACCCTTCGCGGTCGCTGTAGGGCACACCCAGCAGTTCGCAGATGACGAGCGTCGGGATCGGGGTGCTGAAGAACTGCACCAGGTCCGCGCCCCGGCCGGCCCCCTCCAGCGTGTCCAGCGCGGAATCGACCACGGTCTCGATGCTCGGCCGCAGCTCGCGCGCCCGCTTGGTGGTGAACGACGCGGTCAGCATGCGCCGCAGCCGGGTGTGCTCGGGGCCGTCGTAGCTCAGCAGGTTGCCCGGCTGGTACGGCATGGAGCCGCCCATGTGCAGCCGGTCGTCCGCGAGCACCTCCTTGACGTCCTCGTAGCGGGCGACGACCACCGCGTCGAACTCGCCCAGCATCGGGCTGGGCATCTTGACGCGGCTCAGCTCGTCGTCCTTCTGCGCGTCGTACAGCTCGGCAACGGGGGCGAACGGGCATCCGGCGGCCCGGCCGCCGATGGGAATGCTTCTCGTCTCGGTCATGAGATGGCCTTTCCGGTCAAGGGGGAGTGCACGTTGAGGGATCGGGACGCGACGCGTACGCGGCGGGCCGGGAACCGCGGTGCCGCCCGCCGGAGCGGGTGGCGTCCGGCGGGCGGGGTCTGGCTCCCCGTCTACAGCCGCCTGCCGACGACGAAGCCGGCGACTTCCTGGAACTCGGCGCGCACGTCGTCCGGGAGGCCGGCGTCGGCCAGGCACTCCTTCGCCGCGGCGATCCGACGGTCCGCCTCGTCCCGCGCCCAGTCCCGTCCGCCCGCCCGTTCCACGAGCTCGGTGACGCGTCGGACGCCGGATTCGTCCAGCGGCTCCGCGCTCAGGTACAGGGCGCGCAGCTCGTCCGTCCCGGGTGCGTCGAGCGCCGCCACCACGGGCAGGGACTTCTTGCGGACCCGCAGGTCGGCCCCCACCTGTTTCCCGGTGTGGTCCGGGTCGCCCCAGATGCCCAGCAGGTCGTCGACGAGCTGGAAGGCGAGCCCGATGTGTTCACCGAAGACACGGAGCCGTTCGACCAGGTGCCGTTCGGCGCCCAGCAGGTCGGCTCCCAGTGCACAGGCGCTTCCGAGCAGGGCGCCGGTCTTGTCTCCGGCCATGCGCACGCACTCGGCGAGGGTCACGTCCTCACGTCGTTCGAAGTCGGCGTCGGAGGCCTGGCCCTCGATCATCCGCTGGGTCGCCGTCATGAGCGCCAGGGTGGCGGAACGGGCGCCCGCGCCCGGCGCGCTCATCAGCACGGACGTCGCCGCGGTGACCAGGGCGTCGCCGGCCAGGATGGCGTCGGGCACGCCGAAGACGGCCCATGCGGTCGCCCGGCCCCGCCGGGTCTCGTCGCCGTCCATGATGTCGTCGTGCAGCAGTGAGAAGTTGTGCACCAGTTCCACGGCCACCGCGGCGGGCAGACCGTCCGCGGCCGCGGCGCCGGCCGCCCGGGCCGACAACAGCGCCAGGGTGGGCCGGATCATCTTGCCGCCCCAGGTACCGGTGGGCCGGTCCTCGGCGTCCGCCCAGCCGAAGTGGTAACGGGCGATCCTGCCCATCTCCGGGCCCAGGTGCAGGCTCACGGCGTCGCGCAGGGCCGGTTCGAGCAACGTGCGGCCGGTGTCGAGAACGGTGGTCAGGCTTGGGGTCGGCATCGTCGTCATGAGGTCCACCGGCCGTCCGCACGAAGGAGGGGAGAGTGGGACCGGGTTCGGCACCGGCCCCCTCTTTGACGGTCCGGGAGCACGCGGGTGTGTCGCATGGCGCACCTTCACTGTCGGCTCGTGATGGTCACGGGGTGGGGAGGCCGGACGAGGCCGGCCCGGTCGGGCTCAGCAGGGCCCGCCGCAGCACCTTGGGGGAGGTGACGAGCGTGCGGGGCGGGGCCAGCAGGAAGAGGACGTCACGGTTGGCACTGCAGACGACCGGGTCGTGGGGCACGTGAGCGCGCACGCGGTCGAGGTACCGGGTCAGCAGCCGGGCGACGGGCCCGGACCGCACCGCGTTGCCCGTGACGCCCGGCATCGGGCTGTCGGCGCCCGTCGCGACCTCCCACGCCGAGCGGGAGGAGCGCAGCACCGCCCGTTGCAGGGCGTTGGCCGAGGGGGTGCGGTCCCCGGCCAGGGCCTTCCTGAGGGCGACCGCGTTCAGGGCGGCGACGGAAAGGCCCTGCCCGTAGACGGGGTTGAGCGCGCACAGGGCGTCTCCGACGACGAGCAGTCCGGTGTGGTCCCGTCCCAGGCGGTCGTAGCGGCGGCGCCGGTTGGAGGTGTGCCGGTACCCCACGGGCCGGCCGACCGGGCGCGCCGAGCTGAGCCACTTGTGCGGGGCGGAGTGCGGCAGCCGGCCGGCGAAGTCGACGAAGTCCTCGGCGTCGTTGGGCGGCTCCTGGCCGCGCGGCCCGGACAGGGTGACCATCCAGCGGTCGCCCTCGACGGGCAGGATGATCGCGCCGAGCGGCTGGCCGGCGTCGGGCACGATGTAGAAGCCGCTGAGATCCTCGGGCGGGCCGTCGGCCCGGAAGACGCAGGTGGCGTACGCCCGGCCGGTCTCCACGAGTTCCTCGGCGGGCGCCTGGGCACCCATGTCGGCCAGCCAGGCCGGGGCTCTGCTGGCCCGTCCGGTGGCGTCCACCACCAGGTCGGCCTCGATCTCCTGCCCGGTGTGGTGTTCACCGCCCCGGTCCCGGACCGCCACGCCGGTGACGTGTCCGGGCCGGCCGAGCAGGCCGGTCACCTCGGCACCCGTGCGGACGTGGATGCGGGAGTCGTCCAGGACACGTCGGCGGATGTGGTGCTCCAGGAGCGGACGGGACGGGGTCATGATGGGCTCGGACGGGTTGCGGCGGGATATCCACTGCCCCGCCTGCCACACCCCGAGGTCCCCGGGCACCGCCAGCCGCGGTGCCCCCGAGTCCACCAGTGCGGGCAGCAGGCCGGGCAGCAGTTCTTCCAGGGCGTTCATGCCGCTGGTGAGCAGGACGTGGGTGTGGCGTGACTGCGGCACACCGGCGCGGGGGCCCGGGGCCTCCTCGTACTGGTCGCGTTCGAGCACCGTCACCCGTTCCGCGTGGCCGGCCAGGACGTGTGCGGTCAGCAGCCCCGCGACACTGCCTCCCACCACGACCACATGTCCCGGTCCTGACCGCCCGGCCCGTCCGGCCGGTGCGGGCAGTGGCCGGCTGCCGGTGACGTCCTCGGCGTCCGCCCGCCGCGGCGGCGCGGCGGGCGCCCGGTCGGCACCCGCCGGTACGTCGGTGGAGGCGCCGTCCAGTCTGGCGGCCAGAAAGCGCGCCCCGGAGGTCTCGGCCGAGCCCGGCCGGTCGCCGAGCATGTGGCTGACCAGTTCCAGGTGGGTGCGCCGCCAGCGCTGCACGGCGTCGTCCAGTCCGGACAGCCGCCGGGAGTCGGCCGGCGGACGGTCCTCACCGCCGCGTTGCGTCAGACGCTTCACGAGGCCGAACAGTTCGTGGAACTGCTCCGACTGCAATCCGCTCGCCGTGCCGAGCCGGTCCCGGAAGAGCAGGAAGTCCTCCCGCAGCAGCGTATGGCGCAGCAGCGTCAACTGGCCTTCCAGGGAACCCACCAGCCGCGTCGCCCGTTCCAGGCGCTGGGCGTGGCACTGCTGTCCGCACCGGCCCGCGTCGATGTGCCGCAGGTCGACCAGAACCTGGCTGAGCAGGGTCTCGGACGCCTGGTGCACGACGATGAAGAGCCGTTCGCTGTCACTGAGGTCCTGCTGCTCGGCCGGTGTCAACGGACGCTGCAAGCTGAGCAGTTCGTCTATCTTCAGATACGTCGCATAGTTCGGGGAGGTCATCGGCCCAGCTCCTCGGATTCGGTCTGCGCTACACCAGACGTCCCGGCACGGTGAGATCGGCCAGCGCGTCCCTGTGGACACCGGGCGGGAGGGCTTCCAGCGCCGCCGCGGCCGTCTCCACGTAACGGTGCGAAACCTCGCGCGCCGCCGACAGGCCGTCGTGGTCGTGGACCAGTTGCGCCATGGCCCCGTAACGCTCCTCGACCGGCACGGCCGTGTCGGCGAGCAGTTGCTCGATGCGCCGGCGCTGCTCCACGGGAGCACGTTCGTGGGCGAGCAGCACGGGCAGGGTGGGCCGGCCGTTGCGGACGTCGGAGACGTTCGGCTTACCCGCCCGTGTGCCGTCGTAGGCCATGAGGTCGTCGCGGATCTGATAGGCGATACCCAGCCGGTCGCTGTACTGGCTGAGCGCCTTCAGGACCGTGTCGTCCGCGCCGCCCAGCGTGGCGCCGACGCCGCAGGCCATCCACAGGAGGGCACCGCTCTTGTCCGCGATCATGCTCAGATAGTCGTCGACGGAGCAGATCTCACGGCTCATCCGGATCTCCCGGAGGGCCGCGTCCCCGATGCGCAGCCCCGCTCTGGAGAGCACCACGAGCGCCTGGGCCACCCGCTCCGCGGACGCGCCGGCCTCCTGGCACTCGGCGAGGGCGGCGAAGCCGTGGAAGAACAGTCCGTCCCCGCCGACGATCGCCGTCGGCTGCCCGAACACGGTATGGGCGGCGGGCTTGCTGCGCCGCTCCCCGTCGTCGTCGATGATGTCGTCGTGCATCATCGCTCCGACCTGGATGCACTCCACCGCCACCGCGGCGGGCAGGACAGTCGCTATGTCACCTCCCACCGCAAGACTGGAGTGGGTCACCAGCCAGGGCCCCATCATCTTCCCGAAGGGCACCAGTCCGTAGCGGACTATCTCGTCGAGGCCCGAAACGTCCTCCGGCCACCGGCCCTCGACCTCGGCTCCCACAATCGCTGCCAGTTCGCGATCGGCGACTTGAGGCACATCGATGTCGGTCATGCGCAAGACGTTAGGCATGCCGTACCTGACTGTCGTCACCGCAGGTCCGCATGGGCCCGAGTGGGACCGCACGTTGGCATCTTCGGCCCCGGCGGCCGGACCGCGGCGGCTCTCAGGTCGTGGTGCGCGTGAGCCGGCCGCTCAGGCTGGCCGCGGCCAGCTCGACCCGTGAACGGCAGCCGGTGCGGGCGAACAGACGAGTCAGGTAGTTCTCCACGGTCTTCTCACTGAGGTTCAGGCGCAGCGCGATCTGCCGGTTGGTCAGGCCCTCGCCGATCAGCTCGATGATCCGCTGCTCGGTGACGGCCAGGGCGTCACGCCGGCCGCGGGCGCGCGGGGCGGGGACTCCGCGTTCGCGGGTCACCACGCGGAGGCGTTCGAGGAGCGCCGACGCACCGCACCGTGCGGCCAGTGTGTGGGCCTCCCGCAGCCAGGGCCTCGGGTCCTCCGCGAACCGGGCGACGGCCAGGCAGGATTCCAGCAGTGCGGGCAGATCCCCCCTCTCGCGCGTCAGGTCGGTGGCCGACCGGGCGTACCCCAGGTCGCGGTCCACCAGGCCGCGCGCCAGCAGAAGACTCTCCCGCACGTCCGCGCGGTCCTCCCGGGGCAGCAGCTCGATCTCCGCCAGGAGTTCCGCGGCACCCTCGAGGTCGTCGCTCAGCACCGCGATCCGTACCGCCCGCGACAGCAGAAAGCTCAGGCCCGTGTGCAGTCCGGCCCGGCGCAGCCGCGGTCCGTCCAGCAGTGCCATCCGTACCGCCTGGCCGTCGTCACCCGTCCGGGCGGCCAGGCCGACACGGGCCCAGGTCCGCATCACCTCCAGCCTCGGGGCCGGTGCCGCGGCGGCCAGCCACTGGGCGGCCTGCCCGAACTCGCCGCGGGCGGCGCACATGTCCGCGGCGAACAGGCGTGCCGCGTGGTGCGTCAGCGTGTCCTCGGCGCCGGACAGTTCCAGTTCCCGGACCGCGGACATGGCCTGGGTCCAGTTGGCGTCGACGTACCCCCGCACCACCCGGTGGTAGGCGCCGAGCACACCGGTCAGCGGCACCCGGTAGTCCGCGCCGATCACCAGCCGGGCCACGTCGGCCATGTCGGCGACCGAGGCGGCACGGTGCAACCGGTCCAGTTCCGGGGAGGGTGCGGTGCCGCCCGAGTTCCGCCAGGCCCGCTCGCAGGCGCCGGCGTCACCGCAGAGCGCCGCGCTGAGCAGGTCCGTCCGCCCGGCCACCGCCCCGGTCACCGCCTCGGCCGGGCGCACCGGCTCATGCGTGCCGGGAGCGAGACGGCGTCCGAACCACCACTCCGAGAAGGCGGTGGGCCCCCGGCCCGGGAACGGTGCGTCCAGCAGTGAGCGCACGGCACGCTCGGCGGGCGGCTCGCCGGTGTGCAGGGCGACGAGGACGGCTGCGAGGCGGATCTCGTCCAGGGATTCCTCGGCGCAACCGTGTTCCGCGTACCGGGTCAACACCTCACGCAGCAGTTCGTACCTGCCCGTCCGGACCACCAGGAGGAGCAGTCTGCACAGCGTACGGGCGTGTTCGGGCCCTCTCGGCGGCAGGCGGCGCAGCGCCGCCGAGTACCACAGGGTGGCGCGCTCCGGCTCCTCCTGCTCGGCCGCGGCGCTCAGGGCCAGCAGCCGGCCGACCGTGTCGTCGTCGAGCGTCACGGCCGCCCCGCCGCGCGCGATGTGGTCGGCGAGCACCACGGGGTCGGTCCCGCCGTCCCACCCGTGCCGGGCCAGCAACCGCTCGGCGATCGACGCGTGCAGTGTGATGCCGCGTCGGGCACCGAAGCGGCCGGCCGCGGTGGCCGCCAGCGCGGGACACCGGCAGGAGACCCGGCCCTGCGGGCCGGCCGTCAGCACCCCCTCCTCGATCAGCAGGTCGAGCAGCCGGCCGCAGTCGACGGGGCTGGCCCCGAAGGTCTCGGCGAGCAGCGGCAGGTCGTCCAGGCCGATGCCGTCCAGGACCGCGATCGCGCCCAGCAACCGGACCGCGGGATCGCCCAGTGAAGCCGCACGGCGCAGGAGGGGGTGATCGGCCGGCAGTGCCACCGGCTCCTCCGGCGCGCGCAGGCACAGCCGGCCGCGGAAGGAGATGAGCCGGCCGCCTCTGCGTAACTCCTCGAGGGTGCCCAGGACGGTGCCCGGGTTCCCCGACAGCGGTCCCAGTGCCGCACGCAGGGCGGACGGCACCGCCTCGTCCAGGCGTGCTCCCACCGCGCGACGGACCAGGGACTCCACGACGTCGTCGGCCAGCGGGCCGATCGTCATCATCCGGTCGGCCTCGGCCAGCAGCTCGGCGATCCCCGGGCCGCGCTCGGCACCCTCCTCGCAGGTCGCCACGACCAGACAGCCGGACCGCCGGGCCGCGGTCAGCACGGGGGCGGGCTCGGCCACCGCGTGCACGTCGTCGGCGAGGACCGCGACGCGTTCCTGCCGGCCGATGGTGTCGAAGAGGCTGTCCAGCGCGGCGACCATGGACGGTGTCCATCCGCCGCCGTCCGGCCCTCCCGCGTCGCGCAGTTGGGCCACCGTACTGAGCGCCTCGGTCAGCCCGGCCTCCTGGAACTGTTCGAAATGCTCACGCACGGTGCGCACCAACGCGTCGAGGGCGAAGGGATCACCACCGCTGTCCGGACGGGCACCCAACCGCAGCGGCAGGATCCGCACCCCGTCCGGCGTCAGCAGCCGGCCCACCGCGTCCAGCAGTGCGCTCCTGCCGATACCGGCCGGTCCCCTGAGGACGATCAGGCGTCCGCCGTCGGTCGCCAGCGCTGTGCGCAGTGCCGTCAGTTCATGATCCCTGCCTCGCACCGCGGCACGCGTTCGGGCCACTGCCCGCCTCCTCCTGTGCGCCTCGCGCAACAGCGGCCCACAGGGCCGTCGTACCCGGCTCTCGCGGCCAACTCCGGTCGGTACACGCATTTTTCACACCAGAACCAACGCTGCCCGTCAATCATATACTTTTCGACGGCCCGTGGACCGGGAGCTGTGGGCATACTGGAAGCATGATCGACTACTGGCGCGGTGCGCCCGACGCCGCCCGGTCGGCGCAGGTGCCGTTCGGCCGTGACGACGTCGTGGCGCGGGTCGTCGACCTGGCCGCCTCGCCGGACTCGGCACCGCTCGTCCTGGTCACCGGCCCCATCGGCATGGGGCGCAGCTCGTTGCTGGCCGCCGTCCGCGACGAGCTGGCCGCGCGGGGCTTCACCCCCCTGTCGCTGCGGGTGGCGCGCAACGAGCGGGACCGCCCCTACTCCTTGGTCTCCCGGCTCTCCGCCGAGCTCTCCGCCCTCCACCGGGGCGGCGACGTCCGGCGTACGGCGAAGGCCGTGGCCACGGTGCCGCTCGCGGAGGCCGGCCGGCAGCTCGCCGCCGACCTCCGGTCGGCTCTCGCCACGAACGACAAGCTGACGGTGCTCATCGATGACGCGCACTGGGCCGATCCCGGTTCCCGCGCCGTGCTGTTGCCGCTCGCCCGCACGCTGGCAGGGGGCCCGGTCACGTTCGTCTGCACGGTGCGCCCCTCACCGGCCGACCCGGCGGGCGACCGGGCCGCGGTGGAGCAGTTACGGGCCGTCTCGCTGGCCGAGGTGGTGCCGCTGCGTCCGTTGCGCGAGCAGGAGGTCGGCGCGATGATCGCCCGGAGGTCACAGGCGAGGCCGACGGCGGCGCTGCTCTCCTACCTGCAACGTGAGTGCCGCGGCAGACCCGCCGCCGTGCTCGCGGCCCTGGCGGGGCACGAGCGCACCGGAGGGCTGTACGTATTCGACCGGCACGTCTACCTCACGTCGCCGGACCGGCCGCCCGAGCTGCCCCTCGACCTGCCGCCGATCGAGTACCTGCGCCGGCTGGGCGGTGTGGTCTGGTCGGTGGCCAAGGCGGCGGCGGTGCTCCTCCCCCTGGGCGGCGCGGCCACCGGGCTGATCGCCGAAGCGGTGGGCCGGAACGAGGACGAGGTGCGTGGCGCGCTGTCGGAGCTGTGTGCCGAGGGTGTGCTCCGCCAGGGACCGGAGGAGGGGGCCTGGCGTTTCCGGCTTCCGCTGCTGATCTCCGCCCTGACCGGCTGTCTCGGATCCTACGAGCGACGCAGACTCGCCCAACTGGCGGTCACCGCGATCTGGTCGGGCGACGCCGAGGCGGACGGCCGGTACCTGGCCGAGCAACTGGTGGTCGCCGGGCGGTTCGTGGACAGCCGGCGGGCGGCCGACGAACTGCTCGCCCGGGGCACCGCCGCCATGCTGGACGACGGATACTCCGCGGAGCGCTGGCTGCGCGCGGCCGTCGATCTGATCACCGAGCCGCGGGACCGCGCTCGGGCGCTGGTCACGCACGCCTCCACCTGCAGCATCCACCTGCGGTTCGCCGAGGCCATCGACAGTGCGTGGAAAGTGCTGTCCGAGTACGCCCATCTCGTCAGTTCCGAGGCGCTGTTCGAGACAGAGGTGGTCTACGTCGTCGCGTTGGCCGGGACCCTGGACACGGCGGCGCTCACCAAGATCTGCGACGGCGGCTGGCGCTCGCTGCCGGGCGGGGAGTTGCACCGCATCCTGACCCGGTGCGTTGCGCTGTGCCACCTGGACCGGTGGCGGGAAGCGGACGAACACCTGGCGTCCGAACGGGACGCCCTGCACCGGGACAACGATGTCGTCGCCGCGTTGGGCCTGCTCATCAGCGAGTGCGCCGGGGCGTTCCTGGGCAGGACCGAACCGTTCGACCAGGCCGTCGCCGATCCACCGGGGCGGCACCTGTGGACGTCGGGGACGCGGCACCGCCTCGAGCGGCTGCGGCAACTGGCCCGGACGCTGATGGCTTTCGGTGAGCTGGACCGCGCAGAGCGACTGCTGACGGCTTACGCACTGCCCTCCGTGTACCGGACGGTGCCCGACCAGGTGGTGGCCGACAGCCAGAGCGGGCACTGGGACCGTGCACTCGATCTGGCCCGGCTGGGCCTGGCCACCGGTCTTTCCGTCGGCTACGTGCCCAGTCACACCTTGGTGTCCCGGGAGACGAGCATCATATTCGGTGCACGCGGCCGGCTCACCGAGGCCCGCTCGGTGATCGAGCGGGCGCGCTCCGTGCAACCCGTGATGCTCCACCTGCTGGCCGTGCCGGAATCCCTCCTGGACGAGGCCCTGGGCGCTGCCGACCGGGCCCGCCGCGTCGTCACCGACGGCCTGGCCCAGGCCGTCGGACGAGGTCTGGTGGTCGGCACGGACGTCCTGTGGCTGAGGACGGCCGAGCTGGAACTGGCCCGCGGCGACCTGGCCGCGGCACAGCGGTGCGTGGAAGAGGCGCGCAGGACAGCCGAGTTGATCGGCACCGGCCGGGCCCGCGTGTGCCACCTGCTCGCCGCCGCGATGGTGCACCGCGACCGCGACGCCGCGACGGAGGCGGTCCAGCTCGCCCGCCGGCGCGCCCAGCCACTGGAGCTGGCCGCCACGATGGTCATGGTGGTCCGCCATGAAGTGGCCGACGTCGAGCTGCTGCACGAGGCGTACGCGCTCTACGGCGACCTGGACGCGCTGCTGCGCAGGGCACAGCTGCGCAACCTGATGCGCGAACGCGGCATCGCCGTGCCGCACAGATCCGTCGTCATCGCGGAGAACGAGCGGCTGCTGGCCACCTTGGTGAGCGAGGGCCTGACCAACCGCGAACTGGCCGCGGTGCTGGGCAGCAGCGAGAAGAGCGTGGAGGGCCGGCTGGGCAGACTCTTCAAACGCACCGGCTACCGTTCCCGCGTCGAGCTGGCCTCCGCGATGCTGACGGACGAGTACCGCCCCTGAACCATCAGGAACCCTTCGCAGCCGGCTCGAGGACCGCCATGCGCTCCCCACGCTGCGCCATCGGGAAGACGCCGCACAGGACCGGAGCAGGCACAGTCGCAGGCCGGCGTAGTTCCACAGCCGTTCCGAGCGGACTCCGGCCGTTCCGGGGCGTCGAGCGAGTGGTACGGCCCAGCTGAGGAAGCCCTGGACGCCGAGGCGGCCGCTCGGGGTCGCGGGCGTACGACAGAAGCGCGGTGCAGCGGGCGAGCGGCCGCTGCTCCACGGCCGTGCCCCGGGCGTGGGCGTGGCGGCGCCCGAGCACCGCGGTGGTTTCGGCGGGGCTCCTGCGGGTGCCGTCACGGACCTCCAGGACGGCACCGGCGGGCCGGTGGCGGCCCGGCACCCGGCCGCTCCCGCGGGCCGGACCCGCGCAGGCCGGTGAACACGGCGACGAGGCCGTCCATGGCACCCCGGTCACGGGCGGGCCACCGGAGCCGGCAGCCTCCCGCAAGGAGGAGAAAACGGCGCGAAGTCACTCCCGCCGGTGAGGCCGGGGCGGGGCGCTCCGGGAACCGAAGACCGTTCGCACGGCTGGGCGCCCGGCATCCACAAGACCGGCGCAGACGTGTGCGCGAGCCGTGACCGAGCCGGCCGGCCCCTCCTCCCCCGGCCCCCGGTCCCTCCTCCCCGGCCCCCGCCCGGCACGGGAGCCGTTCATCGCGAGCCGCCCTCCAGCACCGCCCGGCCGAGCCGGGTGCGGTGGTGGAGCACTCGCACGCCCTGGCGCTTCGAGAGCAGCAGACCCGCCTCGCGGAGCACGGTGGCGTGCCGGCTGGCCGTCGAGGGGGCGAGCCGCAGCGCCGCGGCGATGTCCATGGTGGTCATGGGGCGGTCCAGTATCCGCAGCAGTTCGGCTCGCGAGGCACCGATGAGCTGCGCCACCGGGACCTCCCCGCCGTGATGCCGGCGTTCGAGCCAGCCGGGCGCGGGCGAGAGCGGGTGGACGAGGACCGGAGGCAGTTCCTCGTCGACGAGGGCGAGGGGGGCGCGGACACAGAAGAAGGCCGGGACGAGCGTCAACGCCCTTCCATGCAGAGCGAGTTCCCGATCCATCGGGTACGGGGCCCGTAGCCTGCCGTCCCGGTAGTGCCACCCGGGCAGCTGGTCGTAACCGATGAGCAGGCCCTCCGCTCCGTGGGTGAGGACGGCTTCGGCCCGTACGGTCCGGTCGGTCGCCGCCTGCGCGCGCATGGCGAACAGGTAGGGCTCGACGGCCACCCGGTGATAGGCGCGCAAAGCCGAGCCGAGGCGGCGCAGCGCCTCGGGGGAACCCTCGGCGAGCGGGCGCACACCGGCCGGGACGGGGCGGCCGGTGTGCGCGTAGAGCCGGGCGAGTTCGGCGCGCAGACGGTGCCGGGGAGTGGAGAGCAGCCGGTCGAGTCCGGTGTCGAGGTCGGCGTCGCCTCGGCCGGGCGTCAGGAAGTCGGGGAAGTACGAGCCGTCCGGGCACAGCCGGATCAGGGAGCGGGTCGTGGCGACGAGGCCGGATCGCCGCAGGGCCGCGCCCACCTCGCGGCGCCAGGCGGCGAACGCGAGGGGCACCTCGCGGTTCTGGAGCAGATGCAGGCTGAGCGCGGTCTCCCAGAGCGGGTCCACGCCGGCCGCGACGCGCAGGCGGGTCAGCTCCTGGCTCGTGAACTCCATCCGCAGCACGGCGCACCCCCGGCGGTCACGGGTGCTCGTCGGCCCCCGCCCTGCGGGACTCTACGCGTATCACGGAAATGACGCATGCATGCCAGGTAATGTCAGGGGGCTGATACGCCTGCTCGCGGCGACCCCGGCTTGAACTCGCCGCGGCCCGGCCGGAACACACCCGCCGGGACCGCGACGAGCCGTGCTCCCGGCCCGGCCGGGCCGCCATGAGCCGCCGGTACGGCTCAGCAGAGCGGAACGCCCGGGAGTTTCGCGTCCGGGTGGTCGATGTAGATGTTGCTGACGAAGCCGTTCTGGTCACGCAGCTTGCTCCACCAGTTGTTGCTGTGCCCCTCGGCGTTGACGGTGTCGCCCTGCTTCTGGCACAGCACCCGTACGGCCGTCGGACCGGCGAGGGTGGTGACGACGGCGGCGGTGACACGGGCGTCGGCGCGGACGTTCACCCCACTGCCCCAGGTGCTGAACGGGGAGCCGCCGCCACCGCAACCGTTGTCGCTGGTCAGGTACGCCTGGTGGTAACTGCCCGGGTAGGCCAGGCCGGCGCCGTTGATGACGATGTTCTGGCCCGCGCCGTTGTAGAGCTGCTCGTAGTGGATGTGCGCCCCGGAGGAATTGCCCGTACTGCCCGTGACGCCGATCTGCTGCCCCTGGGCGACCGACGCGCCGCTCGCCACCGAGTACGCGGAGAGGTGGAAGTAGTACGTGCTCCAGCCGCCGCCGTGATTGATCACCATGTAGTTGCCGGCCCCGCTCGGCTGCGAGTAGCGGGTGGCCGTGCCGGCGGCGGAGGCGAGCACCGGGGTGCCGGCCGTCGCGCCGCCGTCGGAACGTACGAAGTCCAGCGCCCGGCGCACCTCGGCCGAGTGGTGGCTGTACGTCCACTGCTGGCCGCAGGGGTAGGGCGCCTTGAAGACGGGCGCGGCCGACGCACCGGCTTCGCCGGCCTGCGCCGGGGCGGCCGACAGTGCGGTGAGCACCAGAAGGGCTCCGGCGGCCAGGGCCGGAAGACGTCCGAGAAACCTCACGATTGCTCCTAGGTGGGGGAGGCGGCCCGGCCGGAACGCCGGGCGAGGCGCGGTGGGACGTCGGGAACGTAGCGGCGGTCCGGGCGGCTGGCAAGCGTGCGCCGGGCTTCTTCGACCAGGAACGAATGGGTTGCGCGCCGGCCCGGTCCCCAGCACTCTGGCGCCACGTGCCACAGCGTCACCGGGCCGTCGGCCGGGTGCGTCCGCGCCCCGAAGGAGCCCCCACTCCCATGCCCCCGCTCCGCCCCGCCCGCCGCCCGCCCCTTCCCGTCACCGTCCTCGCGGCGGCCGGGCTGCTGATCGCCGTGTCCACCGGACCGGCGGTGGCCGCACCCACCACGGGCCCGCCCTCCCCGGCCGCCGCCGGCGACGCACCGTCACCTGTGGGGCCCACGGTGGCGGACGCCGGTGCCGGACGGGTGACGGGCAGAACGGAGACCAGCACCGCCATGGACATCCCGGCAGACGTCACGGCGGGAGTCGCGGTGTACGACAGGCGCACCGGCCGCTCCACCGAGCAGCACCAGGCGGACCGCGCCTTGCGCTCCGCCTCGGTGGTCAAGCTGCTGCTGGCACTGGACTTCTCGTGGAACCGGGGCCCGGCCTACGAGCTGCCCCAGGCCGACCGGGTCCGCCTCGGCACCATGTTGCGCAGCAGCGACGACGCCGCCGCGAGCCACTACTGGTCCACGGGCGGCGGCAGTGCCGTGATCACCCGCATGGCGCTCCGCCTGTCACTCACCGGAACCACGCCAGCGCCGGCCGCCTGCCCCGGCTACTGGGGTTACACGGCGACCACCGCCGCGGACACCGTCCGGGTCTGCCGTTACCTCCTCGACGAGGCGCCGGCGCCGGTGCGGAGCCTCGTCCTGGGGGCCCTGCACCGGTCCACCCGCTGCGCCACCGACGGCTTCGACCAGCACTTCGGGCCGCCTTCCGCGTTCGACGCGCCGGGGGCGGTCAAGCAGGGCTGGTCCGGCTTCGCTTCCGGGGGCTGCACCGCCACCGGGACCCGGACGGCCGCACCCGGCACGTCCGTGCCCGCAGCGAACGGCACCGGCGGGAACGGGCCGCAGGGGACGTCCACCGCCGTCGCGTCCGCGCTGGATCTGACGACCGACGCACTGCACACCACCGGCACCGCCGGCCCCGGCGACCGGACGGTGGTCGCCGTCCTCACCCTGCACCCCGACGGCACCCCGTACGGGTCCGCCTACAGCAAGGTCACGGCGCTCACCGGTTCCCTGGACGTCCCCGGGGCCGTCCGTCCGGCACCCGGTTCACCACCTGGGGCAGCGGTGTCCGGGTCCGCAGCGGCGCCACCACGTCGTCCACCGTCCTCACCACCCTGCCCTCCGGGATGGACGTCCTCGTCGGATGCCAGCGGCAGGGCGAACGGGTGCCGGTCCCGCCCTACGTCAACGACTGGTGGGCCTACCTGCCCCAGTACGGCGGCTGGATCACCCACATCTACGTCGCATCCCCCGACAGCACCCTCCCGGGCGTTCCCCACTGCTCGTGACGCCCCACCCACCCCCGCCGAGAAGGAGGCGCACCGTGCGCCATGACCACAGACCCCGTGCCGCCGTCCACGTCCGCCGCGGACCGGCCGTCGCCGTGTCCCTGCTGGCCCTCGCCGCTCTGACCCTCGTCCCGGGGCCCGCCGCCGCCCGCGACGCCGCACCCGACGAGACCCCGTCCGGCAGCGTCGGCTGGCGGGTGGACCTGTCCGCGCCGACCGGCGACGAGACCAACATCAGTCGCACCGACGGCACGCTGCGCCTCCGCGACCGCACCCTGCGGCCCGCGTCCGCCCGCTCCGCCCAGGGGCAGGGCACGGCCCTGATGCCCGAACGCGTACTCGACCGCGCGGTGAACCGGATCACTCCGGAACTCGACGCCACCCTTCCGGCCGGATCCGAGGTCGCCGTCGACGTGCGCGGGCGGGACGGACTGGGTGTCTGGACCGAATGGCGTGAAGCGAGTGCCGGCGCGCCGGCACTGCTCCCACGGGCCGCCACCCGGGTGCAGACCCGGATCACCCTGATGTCCGCCCCGGGTGGCGCCGCACCGGTCGTGCGCGACCTGCGCCTGAGTGCCGAACTCGACCACGAGGCGCCGCGGGCCGTCGCGGCCGCCCCCTACACGGCCACCGTCTACGCCACCCGCGAGGGCCTGGTCGGTGGAACCACCGCGAACGGACACGTGATCGTGGCCGATGATCACTTCGTGGCGCTCCCGTCCCGTCGCGGCCTCTCCCCGAAGGGCAGTACCCAGTACTCGGTCCGCGTGTGCGGTCCGGCGCGCTGCGAGACCGCCCCGGTGTGGGACGTCGGCCCGTGGAACATCCACGACGACCACTGGAATCCGTCCTCCGTCCGCGAGGCCTTCAAGGACCTGCCGCAGGGCAAGCCGGAATCCCAGGCCGCCTATCAGGACGGCTACAACGGCGGGCTGGACGAATTCGGCCGCCGCGTGCTCAACCCGGCCGGCATAGACCTCGCCGACGGTACGTTCTACAACGTCGGCCTGAACGACAACGGCTACGTCACCGTCACTTACCTGTGGACAGGCACCGGCGCGACGACCACGTCCTTCCCGACCTGGGGCACCGACGTCAACATCCGTCAGCAGCCGGCCAGCACGTCCACCCGGGTCGCACAGCTCCCTGCTCCCACGACGGTGCGCGTGCAGTGCCAGGTGCGCGGCCAGCTCGTCCAGGCCGACGGCCACAGCAACGACGCCTGGTCCTACCTGCCGGACTACGGCGGCTACGTCTCCAACATCTTCATCGACGTCACCGACGGCTGGCTTCCGGGCGTCCCGGCCTGCTGACGACGGACGGACGGCGAGCGCGTCGCCGCCGTCCGTCGCGCCCGGTCCGACGCCGGCCCGGTCCGTTCCCGGAAGGCGCACCTGTCACGCAGCCACGGCGCGCCGTGCGGCGGACGTGCCGCAGAGGGCCGAACGCCTCGGCCCCTGCGAAGACGGGCCGGGACGCGACGACCGCACCGGAGACGAGAGGGGCCCCGGCCGCCGCGCGGCCGGAGCCCCTCGGCTCGGTGAGTGCCGGTCAGCAGGCGGAACCGCCCCCGCCGGGAACCGCTCGCCCCTACGCCTGCGGACCGCACCGCACCCCGGTCACCGTGAATCGGGAAGGTCAGCGTCGCAGGGTGAGGACGCCCGGCCGCCACGGCAGCCGGTTGTACTCACCGCCCGCGGCGGGATCCTTGCCCTGATAGAGGAACTGCAGGTTGCAGGGGTCGATGGTCATGGTCTGGTCGGGGTTGTTGCGGACCAGGTCACCGTGGCTGATGTCGTTGGTCCAGGTGGCGCCGCTGTTGGCCTTGCCCGCGAAGGGGTTGCTCTCACCGGCGGCCTGCGGGGTCCACGACCCGTTCAGGCTGGAGGCCGTGAAGGAGCGGAAGTAGCGCCCGTTCGCGCCCATCGCCTCGACGATCATGAGGTACTGGTTCTGGCCCTGGACCTTGTAGACCTGTACGCCCTCGAAGAGGTTGGCCTTCGTGTCGCTCATGATCGTCGTGTACGACGAACCGAAGTTGCCCGGGAAGTTCCCGATCGGCATGCTCGCCCGGTAGATCTTGCCGTTGTCACCGGCGAAGAACAGGTACATGTTCTGGCCGTCGGCGATCAGGGTCTGGTCGATCGGGCCGGTGTCGGAGCCGGAGATGCTCCCGGTGAACAGCGGCTGCGGGGAGGACCAGCCGTTGGGGTTGGTGGGGTCGCTCGACGTGCGGTAGATGAAGGGCCACGCACCCCACTGGTACGCCAGTACCCAGATGTTCTTGGGCGCGAAGTAGAACAGTGTGGGCGCCACCGCGGCCTGGCTCATCCCGGTCTGGCCGGCCGATGCCATGTCCGACCAGTTCGTGAAGGGACCGAACATCATCGAGCCGTACGACGACCCCGACACGTTCGACGCGTAGACCAGGTGCCTGCCGTTGTGCGTCACGGTGGTGAAGTCCTTCACCGCGGCCCACCCGTTCGCCGGCTGCGCCAGCACACCCGTCGACGTCCAGCGGTACGTCGAGGGAAGAGGACACGTGCCGTCCGTCGGCGGCGTCCCGGTCGGACCGGTCCACTTCTGGTTGCTGCCGCCGTTGCACGTCCACAGCTGCACCGCCGTTCCGTTGGCCGTACCGGCGCCCGCGGCCTCCAGGCACAACCCGGACTCCACGCCGACGACCGTACCGTCGGAGTTCACCCGCCACTGCTGGTTCGCACCGCCGGAACAGCTCCAGATCTGCACCCGGGTACCGGCCGTGGTGGCGTGGCCCGGAACATCCAGGCACATGGTGCCGTACACGGTCAGCCGGTTGGTGTCCGTCAACGTCCACTGCTGGTTGGTTCCGTTCCAGCAGTCGTGGATCTGCAGGTGCGTGCCGTCGGTCCGGGCGGCGCCCGGCACGTCGAGACACCGGCCCGAACCGACACCGCGCAGGGCGCCGTCGGCAGCCGCCTGAGCCGGGGTGGCGACGAGCATCGCCGCCAGCGCGGACAGGGCCGCGACCACGGCGGCGAGCACCGCAGACGGATGCCTGCGGCTGAAACTTCCTCTGTGCATGGGGACTTCCTCAGCCTTGAGTAGCCGGTTCCGGTTGGCCTCCTCAGAGGTTGCCCGGACTGTCGGTGTGGTGCGGTGGTGCGGTGGTGCGCAGCGGCCTGTGAGCACTACGCCCTACCGCTTGTGGTTTCCCGGCCCTTCCCGGCCGGCCTTCCGGAGGGCCGGTGGCGCCCGGCGCCTTCGGGCGGCACGGGTGCCCGGGGCGGAAGCCCGGACGGCCGGGCGTCGGGTGGGACGGTCGAAGAGGGCGGCAGCAAAGAATTGGCGAGGGCATGACATACACGTGCAGCACAACTCCCGCGGCACCGCACCGGCGGTGCGACCCGGAGTTGCCCTGCGTGTGCGACAAAGCGACGTGAGGTGTTCGTAATATCGAACAAGGGTCGAAGTGTCGAGCAACCCTCATGATAGGGAGCCGGTGAACGGCGTCAATACCTCTCGCATGTGTCGCTATCAATGCCGAAACGTTTGCGGGAACCTGTGCACGGAACGCCGCACGTCACACCGGCCAACGACCGAGTCGCACCACACTCGACGCCGGAGTGGAGGCCGTCCGGCGCGGCCCGAACACCAAAGGGTCCACGCCGGCGCCGAAGCGGTGGATCGGCGAGCAGGCCTGCGGCACCGCACTGCCGCACCGCCACCCCACCCGCGGCTCCGGGACCCGCTCAGCCGGCGCGGCATCGTGAGCCCGCCGCTCGACGGCCGGCACATGACCTGCCGACTCACCGGCCGCGCCGCGCAGACCCGGCCGGACCCGACGCCCAGCCCACCGGAATTTCGAAACTTTCGAATAAAAAACAGAAACTTTTCCTGTGAGGAGCATTGACGATGCATCGTCAATACCTCAATCATTCCTGTCTGAGAAACCGGTTACAGGCCGGCATCCCGAACCACACCGGCCTCGGGCAATCCGGCCGCACGGCAGGCCCACGCACGACCGCACTGCAGATCCGCGCACCGAAGCACCTGCACCACCCCGTTTCGTTCCGGTGAGGTCCGCGCCGGCGCGTCCTGGCTCTTCACACGGCTGGAGAGGTACGCGACGCCGTGTGGCGGTCCCCCGGCTGAGCCGCGATGGAGTACCCCTGTGCCCGTGTCGAAGATCGTCCCGTCCCATGACCGCGGTGTCCGGTGATTCCGTGCGGTCCGGGCTCCGGCCCGCCCCGTCCGTCCGCCGCAGGGGGGCGGACGACGCGATCCCCTGCGCTTCAGTCCTTCCGTGATCTCTACCTTGGAGGCACATCCATGGGCTTGTACGCCCTCCCCGGACCCGTTACCCGCCGGAAGCTCCGCGGCCTGCTGCTGGCGCTGGTCGTCGGCGTCCTCGGCGCGGTCACCACGCTGGTCACGCCGCCGACCGCACACGCCGCCGAGAACACGCTCGGAGCCGCAGCGGCGCAGAGCGGCCGCTACTTCGGCACCGCCATCGCCTCGGGCAAGCTGGGCGACTCGACATACACGTCGATCGCGAACCGTGAGTTCAACTCGGTGACGGCCGAGAACGAGATGAAGATCGACGCCACCGAACCGCAGCGGGGCCAGTTCAACTTCACCTCCGCCGATCGCGTCTACAACTGGGCGGTGCAGAACGGCAAGCAGGTGCGCGGCCACACCCTGGCCTGGCACTCCCAGCAGCCCGGCTGGATGCAGAGCCTCAGCGGCAACGATCTACGCCAGGCGATGATCGGCCACATCAACGGCGTGATGGCCCACTACAAGGGCAAGATCGTCCAGTGGGACGTCGTGAACGAGGCCTTCGCCGACGGCAGTTCGGGAGCCCGACGCGACTCCAACCTGCAGCGCAGCGGCAACGACTGGATCGAGGTCGCCTTCCGCACCGCGCGCGCCGCCGACCCGGCGGCCAAGCTCTGCTACAACGACTACAACGTCGAGGACTGGACCTGGGCCAAGACGCAGGCCATGTACTCCATGGTCCGGGACTTCAAACAGCGCGGCGTGCCGATCGACTGCGTCGGCTTCCAGTCGCACTTCAACAGCGGCAGCCCCTACAACAGCAACTTCCGCACCACCCTGCAGAACTTCGCCGCCCTCGGCGTCGACGTGGCCGTCACCGAACTCGACATCCAGGGCGCCCCGGCCTCGACCTACGCCAACGTGACCAACGACTGCCTGGCCGTCCCGCGCTGCCTCGGCATCACCGTGTGGGGCGTGCGCGACAGCGACTCCTGGCGAGCGGAGCAGACGCCGCTGCTGTTCAACAACGACGGCAGCAAGAAGGCCGCCTACACCGCCGTCCTCAACGCACTCAATGGCGGCGACACCACTGAGCCCCCGACGGGGTCCGGACAGATCAAGGGCGTCGGTTCGGGCCGTTGCCTGGACGTGCCCAACGCCAGCACCACCGACGGCACCCAGCTCCAGCTGTGGGACTGCGGCAGCGGTACCAACCAGCAGTGGGCGGCCACCGACGCCGGTGAGCTCAGGGTCTACGGCAACAAGTGCCTGGACGCCGCCGGCACCGGCAGCGGCTCCAAGGTCCAGATCTACAGCTGCTGGGGCGGCGACAACCAGAAATGGCGCCTCAACTCCGACGGATCCATCGTCGGCGTCCAGTCCGGCCTCTGCCTCGACGCCGTCGGGGCCGGTGCCGCCAACGGCACCCGGATACAGCTCTACTCCTGCTCGAACGGCAACAACCAGCGCTGGACCCGCACCTGAGGGAACCTGCCGCACACGAGAGGGCGTACCGATGACAGCCTGCGATGCGGGTCCTCCCGCCCCTCCAGGAAGGCATCGTTGATGGTCCCGGGTCGCCGCCGCCGTGGTGGTGGCGGCGACCCTCACGATCGGCATGCCCGCCGCGGTGAATCAGGCGCCCGCCGAGGCGGCGACGGTGGACACCGACAGGGGCCGGCCGCAGGCGTCCGCCGGAATCGCCGGACGAGTCGCAGAGTCCGCCCGGAGGCCGCCGGCCTGCCGCCGCACAGGCCCCGGCCCGCGACTGCGCCCCGCTTCCGGCTCGATCCGGGCACAGGCCGGGCCATGCGTGCGGGCCGGGCACGCGCATGCCCGGCCCGCACGTCGCCGCGCGTCAGGAAACGGGGAACCGGACCGGCAAGCGCTTGGCGACACCCGGTACGTCGATGTCGTCCTGCGCGACGTCCCCGGCGAACGGGCCGGCGACGGAGACCGGTGGCGGAGCGATACCGCGTTGACGCCGTTGAGCCGCAGGAAGACGCGCAGGGCGAGCCAGGCGGCGGGCTCGTCGCCGTCGGCACTTTCCGGACGAGCCCCTGAAGGCGTCGCCGACGCACGCGTCTTCCTCACGGGTTCGCAGGTCAGGCAACCCGCAAAGGCAGATCCGTCCGCTCGGCCGTCGCACGGAGGGAAACAGGCCGAGTACACCGGCCGGGCCACAGACCCGTCGGATCCGGTGCGGCGGGGCGGGACCGGATCCGGCGGGCGCGGGTCGGAGCGGCGCAGGGCTCCGGCTCCGAAGCGTCTCAGCCTGTGGTGGGGCCGGTCCAGTCCGCGGGGACGTGGCCGAGGCGGACCCGCTGCGGGTGGTCGCCGACGGGGATCGAGGCGACCTTCCTGCCGGTGGCGAAGTCGATCGCCGTCACCTGGTCGGCGCCGCTCTCGGACACCACGCAGTGCTCGCCGTCCCCGCTCACGGTGGCCCAGTACGGTTTGGAGGCGGTGACGAGCGGGCCTTCCTGGAGCGTCTCGCGGTTCACGACGGTGACGTAGTCGTCCATGGTCCCGGCGATGCAGAGCTTGTCGCCCCGGGGGCTCATGGACATGCCGTGGTGGCGGGAGTCGTTGACGAAGGTGGTGCGTTCGTCACTGGTGTCCGGGTTCTTCGGCAGTGTCTTCACCCGGGTGATCTCGTCGTTGCGCACGTCGTACTCGACGAAGCCGTTGAAGAAGGAGACCTGGAAGTACATCTTCGACTCGTCGGGCGTGAAGGCGACGGGGCGCAGCGCGTCGGACAGGTCCTTGCGGCCGAAGGCGTCGAGCCGCTCGCGCATGTCGATGATCTTCTTGACCTCGAAGGTCTTCGCATCGGCGACGGTGATGCGGCGGTCGCCCTTGGTGAAGTCCTGCCAGGGCGCGTCCATGTCGGTGTTGACCTCGCCGATGGCCATGTTCCAGATGTACTTGCCGCCGTCGGTGTACACGTTCTCGTGCGGCTTGTCACCCGTCTTGAAGCTGCCCGCTTCCTTGCCCGTCGCCATGTCGAGGACATGCACGGTGTTGGAGATGGAGGAGGAGACGGCGACCTGGGTGCCGTCGGGGGAGACCGCCATGTGGTCGGAGCGGAAACCGGACACCGGGAAGCGCCAGTTGATCTTGCCGCTCTCCACGTCGATGGAGACCACGTCGGCGAAACTCGGCCGGGAGGCGACGACGGACCTGCCATCATTTGTGGTGTACATGTCATCCACGTACTGGTCATGACCCTCGCCCGGGCCGAGCCGGATACCGAGGAAGAAGGCGAGCTTGACGGGGTTGAGATAGATCTCCCGCAGACGCTCCTTCTTGTCGGGGATCATGTTGATCCGGCCGACTTTGGCGTAGTCGCCACGGGAGTTGATGATGTCGGCGGTGCCCTCCCAGTTGTTGCCGACGAAGAACACCTCCTTGAGGCCCCCCGAGGCGGCCGCCCGCGCCCGCTCCGGGGCCTCGCTCGCGCCGGCCGGGCCGGGGACGGTGGGCAGCGCGCCTGCGGCCAGCCCCGCGGCGGCAAGGGCGACCGCGGCGACGGGGCGCCTGCGGCGAGGACGACGGGTGGCGGAACGCGTCATGGTGACCTCCAGAGGCAGGAACGGGCGGCGTGCCGTCGGACAGGCCCGCATCTGTTACTGGAGGTAACGTATCCAGGAGCGGGGAACTTGAACAGGGTCCGATCGAGACTCCTCGGCGGGTGTGATCGGGCCTCCCGAAGGTTCGCCACCACAGGCAGGCCCGCCCGAGCCGCCTCGCACGCGAGGGACGGCCTCCGGTCGGCGATGCGGCATCCGCCTCGCCCGCCCGCGCCGCAGCCGTCCCGGCCGGCGGGCCGGGGCGGCGCCGGCTCTCCGGCCGCCGTCCCGCATGCCGTCAGCGGGATCCGGGAGCCCTCGCTCCCGTTGGACACAGGTTCGCGCCTCACGCCCCACGACGAGCGGGCTCTCGGGCCCGGCCCCCGAGGACCTCGCGCCGCGCCGGGAGAAGTTCCGGCGACGCCCGCCGGAGTCACCGGACGAGCCGCGCGGCCGGCCCGGGGGATCGTGGAGGAAGCGGGAACCTGAGGCCGGCCCGCCCGCCGCGATGACGTCCCGCAACGAGTCGCCGCGCGTCGCGCCGCGACCGGGACGCCGCAGTGACAGGAGTTCGCGGCCACCTTGGACCCACCCCGGCGTCCGCGACGACCACGGCTGCGGGCCCCGTCACGAAGACGGAGCCCGCAGCCGGTTGTCCGCCGGACAGAGGTCAGCCGCTGACCGTGATGTTCGAGCTTCCGCTGCTCTGGTAACCCTCGGTGGCCATGATCATGTAGTACTTGAACTGGCCCATGTTCATACCCGCGCGCGCCCAGGCGTCGAAGTGGTTGCCGGTGGTGATGGTGCCGGAACCGCTGGTCACCTTCGACTGCCGGACGCTCCAGTACTGGTCGAAGGTGCGGGTGCCCTCGACGGAGGGGGCGTTGTACCGCGTCGTCTTGTAGATGTCGTACGTGCCTCCGTCGCTGTAGACGGTGCCCCTGTACTCGCCGGTGGGACGGTAGTTGCCCCAGTTGTCGACGATGTAGTACTCCACCAGCGGGTTCGAGGTCCAGCCGTAGAGGCAGCCGTAGCCGTTGCCCGACGGATTGAAGTAGCCGTTGTAGCGGACCGTCCTGCGCCCGCCGGTGTTCCAGCCCTTGCCGGCGACGAAGTTGCCGCAGTTGGTCCACCGGGTGCTGTAGCTGCCGCCGCCGTTGAGCGTCATGGAGACGGAGCCGCCGCCGTCGGTCCAGAACGAGTAGTACATGCCGTCATAGCCGGTCTGGTTGGTGGTGATGGTGGTGGCGGCATGGGCGGTGCCGGGCAGCAGCAGCCCGGACGCGGTGGCCAGCGCGACGGTGCCGGCACCACCGAGGAAGCCTCGCCGGCTCAAGCCGCTGGAGGGAGCGGGGTTCTGCTGGATCTGGTCCTGCTGCGTGCCGTCCTGTTGCATGCGTCCTCCCGATGAAGGCTGGTGGGGGCCGGGCGGCTCCTGCTGCCCGGCGGCCTTGCATGGAACACGGCGGGGTTCGCCCGTCGTCGTGCGGTGACGACCGACCGCCGTCCCCGGTCACATGGCACGAGGGGCACGACGGTCTTCTGTCGTCAGGTGGCCACAGTTTTCGTAGAACCTCATGAACCTGTCAACACTTTCGACAATCTTTCGGAAATGTTTCCTCAGCGGGAAGAAGTCTTGACGAGCACGTCCTAGCTGTTCAAGCTACCTTTCACAAGAATCGATGCGAGGGGTGGAATGGAATCCGGGAGAAACAGAACGCAAGCAGGCGCCCACCTTTCGAAAGTTTCGAACAAGCGGGGACACGACCACGGCGGCCTGCCGTCGGGAACGGCCGCCCTCGAACGGCCTGGCCCGGTTCACCGCCTACGACGTGGCGAGATCCGCGAACGTTGCCGGGCAGCGGGGATCGGGGGGCATCATCCGGGCCCAGCAGGGGGGTGCGACGACTTCCGTGCCGCATCGCCCGGCATTCCGGGTGACTGGGCGATCTCTTCTTCAGCGGCTTCGATGACGGCCAGTACGGCGGCCGCCGCGGCCGAAGGATCGCGGGCCTCGACGGCATGCACGATGGCGCGGTGACCCGGCAGCGAGGCTTCCACCGCGCCCGGGGTCTGGGTGCTGACGAGGAAGCTGTGTTCCAGCGCGATGTCGACAGCGCGGCCCAGTGACCCGAGGAGACGGTTGCCGCTGGCGTCGAGCAGGGCCCGGTGAAAGGTGATGTCGGCCTCGACGTAACCACTGCGCCCGGGTTCCGCCGCTGCGGCCTCCATGGCCGCCAGGGAGTCGTACAGGACTCGTACATCGTCGGGGCCGGCCCGGTCGGCAGCGAGGCGGGCCGCCTCGGGCTCGACGATCCGGCGCAGTTCGACCGTGTCGCGCAGCAGAGCCGTGGCGTCCCCGGCCTGTTTCCAGCGCAGTACGTCACGGTCCAGGTGGTTCCAGTGCTCCGGGGGCAGCACGCGCGTGCCGGTGCGCGGGCGTACGTGCAGCATCCCCTTGGCCACCAGCGCTTTGACCGCTTCCCGCAACACCCCTCGGCTGACGCCGGTCTCGGCCGCGAGCACGTCCTCGACCGGCAGCGGATCCCCCGGCTCCCACACGCCGTCCACGACGCGCCGCCCGAGCTCGTCGACCACGCGCTGGTGCATGGTCAGGAAGTGCACCACGATCTCCGCTCGCCCCCTGGACACCATTCATCTAATCATTTAATGATTGCATGACAGGGTACGGCTTGCGGGCCCTCACCCGAAAACGCCCCATCGCGAAGCGGACGACGCCAGAGCCACGGGAGTGCCTACATGACCGACGGTCAGAAGACGAGCCGTAGCCAGGCGTGGTTCGGCGCACGGGGCCGCAGCGGGATGCTGTACCGCTCCTGGATGCGCAACCAGGGGCTCGGGCACGAGGTGTTCGACGGGCGTCCCGTCATCGGCGTCGCGACCAGTGCCTCCGAACTCGCCCCGTGCAACGCGCATCTGACACACGTCGCCGAAGCCGTCAAGCGCGGCGTGTGGCAGGCGGGCGGCCTACCGCTCCAGTTTCCCACCATGGCCACCGGCGAGACCCTGATGCGCCCCACCGCCATGCTGTACCGCAACCTCATGGCCATGGAGGTCGAGGAGCTGATCCGGGCCAATCCGCTCGACGGTGTCGTGCTGCTGTCCGGTTGCGACAAGACGACCCCCGCCATGCTCATGGGCGCTGCCAGCGTCGACCTGCCCGCCGTCATGGTCACCGGCGGGCCGATGCTCAACGGCAAGTACCGGGGCCAGGACGTGGGATCGGGCACCCACGTGTGGAAGTTCGAGGAGGACCTGAAGACCGGCCGGATGACCGAGGAGGAGTGCTCCTTCGCGGAGGGGTGCATGGCCCGCTCCAACGGGCACTGCATGACGATGGGCACCGCTTCGACCATGGCCTGCATGGCCGAGGCGCTCGGCATGCAGCTGCCGGGCTCGGCGGCCTGGCCCGCGGTCGACTCCCGGCGGATGGAAACCGCGCAGGCGGCGGGGCAGCGCATCGTACGGATGGTGAGGGAGGAACTGCGCCCCTCGCAGATCCTGACCCGGGCGGCGTTCGAGAACGCCATCCGGGTCAACGCGGCCATCGGCGGCTCCACGAACGCCGTCATCCATCTCACCGCCATCGCCGGACGCGTCGGCGTCGAGCTGAGCCTGCAGGACTTCGACGACCTGGTCCGCGCGGTTCCGACTCTGGTCAACCTGATGCCCAGTGGCACATACCTCATGGAGGACTTCTGCTACGCGGGTGGCCTGCCGGCCGTCATGGCCGAGCTGCTCAGCGGCAAGCTGCTGCACGGCGAACAGATCACGGTCACCGGGCGCACCCTCGCCGAGAACACCGGGAATGCCGAACGCGTCGACTCCGACGTCATCACCGGCCTCGATGCCCCCTTCCAGCCCGCGGGCACCGGTATCGCCGTCCTGCGCGGCAACCTGTGCCCCGACGGCGCCGTGATCAAGCAGTCCGCCGCGTCACCGCACCTGCTCACCCACCGCGGCCCCGCACGCGTCTTCGACTCCCCCGAGGCCTATCACGAGGTGGCCGACGACCCGGAACTCGACGTCGACGAGAACACCGTGATCGTCATCCGCAACGCCGGCCCCAAGGGCTACCCCGGCATGCCCGAGGTCTCCAACGTCCCGCTGCCCGCCAAGCTGCTGAAGGCCGGCGTCAAGGACATGGTGCGCGTCTGCGACGGCCGGATGAGTGGCACCGGGTACGGGACGGTGATCCTGCACGTAGCGCCCGAGGCCGCCGTCGGTGGACCTCTCGCCCTGGTGTGCGACGGGGACCCCGTCGTCCTCGACGTCCCGAACCGCACCCTGAGTCTGGACGTGGACGACGCCGAGCTCACGCGACGCCGGCAGGCATGGAGGGCACCCGCTGAGCGGTATGCCGGCGGCTATGCCTGGCTCTACACCCAGAACGTGGAACAGGCGGACCAGGGCGCCGACTTCGGTTTCCTGCGCGGAAGCCGTGGACACGAGGTCCCCCGCGACTCCCACTGAGCCCGCCCCGGGCGACCGCACCCCTCGAACCCAGGAGAGCATCGATCGTGGAACCGGCAGCAGCGCGCCCTCGTCCGATCCTCACCACCGGCTCCGTCCTGCCGGAGGACGCCGCCCGGGCCGCCCTCGTTGCGCGCGTCCACAGCCCGGAACGGGGCGGACCGTGTGTGGCCGCGGTCCGCGGCGAGCACGTCGTCGACCTGACGGCCATCTCACCCACCGTCTCCGACCTCGTGGAACGCGACGACGCGGTGGCAGTCGTCCGCGAGGCCGACGGCGGACACACCTGGCGCCTGGACGATCTGCTCGAGGCACCGGCCGGCCGCCGTGACGTTCCGCACCTGCTCGCCCCCGTCGACCTGCAGGTGATCAAGGCCGCGGGCGTCACCTTCGCCCGGAGTCTGCTGGAACGCGTCATCGAAGAGCGCACGGGCGGCGATCCGGCACAGGCCGCGCGGGTGCGGGCGCGCATCGGGCAGGTGGTGGGCGGCACGCTCGACGGCATCCGTCCCGGATCGCCGGAAGCCGACAAGGCCAAGGAACTGCTCGTCTCCGAAGGACTGTGGTCGCAGTACCTGGAGGTCGGGATCGGGCCGGATCCGGAAGTGTTCACCAAGGCCCCGGTACTCTCCGCGGTCGGCACCGGCGCCGACATCGGAGTGCTCGGCGCCTCGGTGTGGAACAACCCTGAGCCCGAGGTCGTCCTCGTCGTGGACTCGCGCGGCCGGGTACGCGGCGCGACGCTCGGTAACGACGTCAACCTCCGCGACATCGAGGGACGCAGCGCCCTGCTGCTGTCCCGTGCGAAGGACAACAACGCCTCGTGCGCGATCGGCCCGTTCGTCCGCCTGCTCGACGAGGGCTTCGACCTCGACACCGTACGCGGACTCGACATCGCCCTGCGGGTCGACGGCCCGGACGGCTACGTACTGCACGGCAGCAGTTCCATGCACGAGATCAGCCGCGACGTACTGGACCTGGTGGCCGCTACGCACGGTCCGCACCACCAGTACCCGGACGGTTCCGTCTTGTTCACCGGAACGCTGTTCGCCCCCACCGAGGACCGGCAGGCACCCGGCGCGGGCTTCACCCACGAGTACGGCGACGTCGTGCGGATCTCCAGCCCGCGGCTCGGCGCCCTGGTCAACACCGTCATCCCCAGCGAACAGGCCGCGCCCTGGACGTTCGGCGTACGAGCGCTGATGCGCAACCTCGCTCGGCGCGGCGTGCTGTGAGGCGACGAGGACTCATACGGCCACCACCGGGCCCGGCGTCACGGAGTGCTGACCCGGTGGTCAGTGGGCTCGAGCATCGGCAACGCGTGATGTCGGTCATGTGCCCGTGTGCCCGCGGTACCGGTGTGGTTCGCCGCGAAGAACACCTACCTGTCCTCCAGGGCGGGCGGCTTGCCGCTGCCGCGCCCGAGGGGTCGACGAGATGACGCCGGGGCCCGTCCGTGACGTCGCGGGTGACGTGCAGGGCCCCTGCCCCAGCAGTCCACCCGCACGGCCCGCGGGCCCTCAGCGCCGCAGAGCCACAGCCGACCACCGGGACGGCTTCGAACCGGGCCGGTGCCGCAGTCGCCATGCCGGTGCTGTGCCCGGCGACGGCGGTGGGAGCTTCCTCCTCCAGGCGTGGGCGCTCGCTCTGCACGGTACGCCCGTGCACATGCACCACACCGTGTGATCACGGGTCACCCCGGAAGCGCCGGGCCCGGCCCCCCGCACACCTGGCCCCGCGGTCCCGGGTGCGCAGCGCCGCCGCTGCCGCGACGTGCGCTGCACCCGCCCGGTTCATGCCTGGTCAACCGGCTCCTGCCCGACCGTGGCATGCAGGCGTCGTGTGTGATCCACGTGGCGCTCGGCTCCGGTCAACGTGACCCTGGCCGTCAGGCGTGGATCCGCGCTGGAGGCGGCCAACCGCACTTCCAGCTCGCCCGGCTCGACGACGCGCCGATTGTCGCGTCCGGTGAAGGAGGCGAGGTCGGCCGGGACCGTGACACGGAGGCGCCGGGCCTCGCCCCGCTTCAGTTCGACCCGGGCATAGCCGACGAGGCGCTGCACCGGCTGGACGACGGAGGCGACCGGGTCGTGCAGATAGACCTGGACGATCTCGGTTCCGGACCGCCCTCCTGTGTTGCGAACGGTGAAGGTGAGGGTGAACTCGCCGTCCGTCGAAGCCTCCCGGACGTCCACGGCCAGATCCGTCCATTCGAACCGCGTATAAGACAGGCCGTGGCCGAAGGCGAACGCGGGGGTCGGGTCGATGCTGGACACCTCGCTCGCGTGAGCGAGCCGCGCCCCGAGGTACGTGGCCGGCTGGGAACCCGGCCCGCGCGGCACGCTGACCGGAAGACGCCCGGAGGGATTGGTACGGCCGCTGAGCACCCCGGCGATCGCGTGAGTGCCCTCCTCACCCGGGAAGAAGGACTGCACGATCGCGGCGGACTCCTCCACGGCGCGGCCGAGGGCGTACGGTCGTCCCGCGAGCAGCACGGTGACCACGGGTGTCTCCAGGTCGAGCAGGGTGTCGAGCAGTCGCTGCTGTGCGCCGGGCAGCGCCAGCGTCTCGACGTCGCATCCCTCTCCGCTGGTGCCCCGTCCGAAGAGCCCGGCGCGGTCGCCGAGCACCACCAGGGCGATGTCGGCCTCGCGTGCCAGCCGGGCGGCCTCGCGGATGCCGGAGAGATCTCCGTCGTCGATTCCGGTGCCGCGGGCGACCGTGATCTCGGCGTCGGGGAACTCGGCGGCGAGAGTGTCGCGCAGCGTGGGCAGTTCGATGCCGAGTGGGGTCCCCGGGTGGCGGACGCCGATGTGCTGGGGGAAGGAGTAGCAGCCCAGTACGGCGGCGGGTTCGTCGGCGTTGGGACCGAGCAGGGCGATGCGGCGCGGCCTCTCGAGCGGCAGGGTGCCGTCGTTGCTCAGCAGCACGACCGCTTTCTCGGCGACCGTGCGGGCCAGCGCGCGGTTCTCCGGACCGTCCAGGTCGATCCGGCCGCGCAGGGCGGCCGGGTCGTTCAGGTCTGCCCCGGCGAGCGCGGCCGGCAACGGGTTCCAGTCCGGGTCGAGCAGGCCGAGCACCGCCTTCTGGGTGAGTATCCGGCGCAGGGCGCGATCGACCAACGCCTCCGGAATGCGGCCGTCTGCGACGGCCTCGGCCAGGGGCGCGCCGTATGCCTTGACATTGGGCAGTTCGACATCGATACCCGCGCGCAGCGCCGTGCCGGCGGCGTCGGCCAAGTCGGTCGCGATGCCGTGCAGGGTCTTCAGGAAGGCGATGGCGAAGTAGTCGGCGACGACGGTGCCGTCGAAGCCCCACGTGTCGCGCAGCAGCCCGGTGAGCAGATCCTCGTCGGCCGCGGAGGGCATGCCGTCGGTGTCGGTGTACGCGTTCATCACCGACCGGGCCCCACCCTCCCGGACGGCCATCTCGAAGGGGGGCAGCAGAACGTCGGCGCGCTCACGCGGACCCACCGAGGAGGGAGCGAGGTTACGGCCTGCGCGGGAGGCCGAGTAGCCGACGAAGTGCTTGAGGGTGGCGGCGACCCCGGCCGACTCCAGACCCTGCACGTATGCCGTTCCGATGGTGCCGACGAGGTACGGGTCTTCGCCGATGGTCTCCTCGACCCGGCCCCAGCGGGCGTCACGCACGACATCCAGGACGGGCGCGAGTCCCTGGTGGACGCCGACGGAACGCATGTCGCGGCCGATGGCGGCGGCCATGCGCCGTACCGTTCCCGGATCGAAGGTGGCGCCCCAGGAAAGCGGAACGGGGTAGGCCGTCGCCCCCCAGGCGGCGAAGCCGGCCAGACACTCGTCATGCGCGAGAGCGGGGATGCCGAACCGGTTCGTGGCGGCGATACGGGTCTGGGTGCGGGCCAGGGAGAGCGCGCCCAGGGCGGGATCGACCGGGACCGTGCCGAACGGCCGGGTCAGTTGCCCCAGCCCGGAGGGCAGGAGTGCGTCGAGGTCGACGGCCTCTTCCATGGCGTGCTGGTAAGGAGCCACTTCACCGCCCTGGTCGGAGGCGCCCACCCACACCCCGTACAGCTGGGCGGTCTTCTCCTGAAGGGTCATCGCGTCGATCAGGGCGTCGACTCTCGCGGTGGCGGAAAGGGCGGGGTCGTTCCGGAGGGAGATTCCGGGGGTGTTCTCTACAGCCACGTTGGCGTTCCTTTCCTCCCACGTCCCTCGGACCCATGGTCAGGGTGCGGCGGACGAACAGGTGAACGAGCAGGACTCGGGGTGGGGCAGGTTGCGCCCGGGCTCCGGCACCGGCCCGGATCCGCTTCGCCCGGGGACGAGGCTGCGGAGCCCGGCTTGCCGCGTCCCTCCTGCCGGAATTCGCTCCTGGAGCTCACAGGCCGTCTCCTGCCGCAGGCCGGCCACCGGCCCACAGCGTCGGCGTCGGTCAACGGCTGAATCCGGCGGTCAGACCGCTCAGCAGCTGGCGACGGCCGAACGCGTACAGCACCAGGAGGGGCAGTGTGGTGAGGACGACGGCGGCGAGAACGGCAGGGACGTTGACCCCGTACTGGCCCTGGAAGGTCCACAGTGCGAGCGGCAGGGTCCGGCGGTCAGGACTCTGGGTGAGGATCAGGGGCAGCAGGAATCCGTTCCAGATGGTCAGCGCGTTGAAGATGGTCACGGTGAGGACGGCCGGCCGGGTGAGCGGTGCCGCGAGACGCCACAGCGTCGTCCATTCGGTGGCGCCGTCGACCCGCATCGAGTCGAACAGCTCTTTGGGCACGTCGCGGATGAAGTTGGCGAGCACCAGCACGGACAGCGGGACGGCGAAGGCGATCGACGGAAGGATCAGCGCCGGCAGACTGTCGTACAGACGCAGTCTGATGATGATCAGGTAGACCGGGATCACCGTCGCCTGCAGCGGGATGGCCAGGCCCATGAGGAACAGCCCGTTGATCGCGCGAAGGCCCCGCATGTGCCAGCCGCGAACGATCGCGTAAGCGGCCATGAAGGAGAACACGACCGCCGGCACCACGGCGCCGGCGGTGACGACGAGACTGTTGACGAAGTAGCGAAGGAAGCCGGACTCGATGACCAGCCGGTAGTTGTCGAGGGTCGGGTCGGCCGAAGGTACCAGCGGGTTGCTCGCGTAGTAGCGGCTCTGGGCCTTGAGACTCGTGATGAGGGTCCAGTACAGGGGTACGGCGACGATGACGAGCCAGATCCATCCGGCCAGGCCGCCGGCCCAGTTGCGCCGGCGGGAGTGGCGTTGCCGCTCGCGGTGGGTGGTCTTCCGCGGCCGTCGCGGCTCGGTCGGCGTGGTGGTCACGTCAGGCCCCCTCGAGTTGGCTCGCGCCGGCGTCCCGGCCGCCGAGCCGGCGCAGCAGCAGGGCGAGGGCCAGACCCACCAGGACCAGGATGACCGCGATGGCGCTGGCCGGTCCCATCAGGCTGGCCTGGAACCCCCGCTTGTACATGTCCAGCGCCAGGACCCGGGTGGCGTCACCGGGGCCGCCCTCGGTCAGGACGTAGATGAGGTCGAAGAAGGTCAGCGATCCGACCACCATCAGCGTGGACGAGGTGATGATGGTGTATCTCAGCTGGGGCAGAGTGATGCTGAGGAACTGCCGGATCCGTCCGGCTCCGTCCAACTGTGCCGCTTCGTAAAGGGACTTCGGAATCTGCTGGACACCCCCCTGGTAGATCAGGGAGTGGAACGGGATGAACTGCCAGGAGACGACGAAGATGACGACCCCGAACGCGAGCCCGGGCCGCCCCAGCCAGTCCTGGCTGAGCACCGGAATCCTCAGCCCGGCACCGAGCCCGAAGTTGGGGTCCAGCAGGGCCTTGTACGCGATCGCGATCGCCGCCGAGCTGAGCATCAGCGGGACGAAGTACACCACGCCCAGCACGGCACGGTAGCGCTGGCGGCCTGCCATGAACGTGCCGAGCAGAATGCTCAGCGGCGTCTGAACGGCCCAGGACACGGCCATCACCAGAAACGTCACCCGGAGGGCGTGCGGCAGCCCGGGGTCGGTGAGCACCGCACGCCAGCTGGTGAGCCCCGACGGGTGGATGGAGCCGATCCCGTCCCACGTGGTGAAGCTCAGCGCGAAGACGCCGAGGAGCGGAATCACGGCGAAGCCGACGAAGACCACCAGCGCCGGCGTCGCCAGCCACGGCAGGATGCTGCGCGGTTCGCGGCGCCGCGGATGGCCGGTGAGGGAGGTCATCTGGCGGTGGCCGCGTTGAGGGCGTTGGCGAACTGCTTCGGTGAGACGGCCAGTTGGAACAACTTGGCGATGTTGTCCAGCAGGGTCTCGGCGGCCGCCGGACTGAGCGCCTGATCCCAGGACTGGCCGAACACCTTGGCCTTGCTGGCGATGTCGTAGGTGAACTGCAGGAAATCGGCGTTCTTGGAGGCGGCCAGCAGTTTCTCCGTGCCGAGCCGGATCGGGACCGACCCGTTGTCGATCCACTTCTTCGCCTCCTCGTCCCGGAGGACGCCTGAGGCGAAGAATTCCTTGGCGGTCTTCTTCTCCTCGGCGCCGGCCTTCGAGGAGATGGACAGGTACTGGGCCGGGTTGCCGACGGTGTTGCCCGGATCGCCCTTGCCGCCTTCCACGGGCGGGAAGTTCATGTAGTCCAGCGCGCCACTGGAGACGAAGTCCCCGCCGTCGGCCTGCTGGATGCCGTACGACCAGGCGCCGTGCAGCATCATCGCGGCCTTGCCGCGGTACAGCAGTGCCTGGTCGGCGTTGGAGTCCGCGGTGATCGAGGAGAAGCCCTTGACGAACCCGCCGGCTTCTACCAGCTCCTGTATTTTTGTCAGCGCGGTGATGGCGTCCGGGTGGGACCAGGCGTTCTTCTCGCCTTCCATGATGGCCTGGAACACCTCGGGGCCGCCGATGCGGTCGAACAGGAACTCCAACCACATCATGTTCGTCCACCGGGACT
Organism: Streptomyces sp. NPDC014623; assembly: GCF_043088245.1. NCBI lineage: Bacteria > Bacillati > Actinomycetota > Actinomycetes > Kitasatosporales > Streptomycetaceae > Streptomyces > Streptomyces sp. NPDC014623. The sequence goes on from NZ_JBIBZU010000011.1 coordinate 96,160, forward strand.
GGCCGCCGAGTGAGAACGGCGCTATGCCCTTCGCGTTGAACCTGGGTACCAGCGCCATGACATCGTCCCAGGACTGCGGTGGTTTCACGCCGACCTGGTCGAAGACCCTCTTGTTGCAGTACAGGACGATCGGCTGCACCACCTCGCACGGCATCGCGTAGATCCTGCCGTCGACGGTCGCCGCGCCGAACGAGGACGGGAACAGCCCCTTCTTGATCTCGGCGTGCTCGCCGAACCACGAGGTGAGGTCCTCCACCTGGCCCGCTTCCGCGTAGGTGCGCAGCGTCCCGCCGCCCCAGCCCCAGATGATGGTGGGCGCCTGCCCCGCGCCGATGGCGGTCTTGATCTTCGTCTTGTACGCGTCGTTCTGGAAGGTGGTGTCCTTGATCTGCCCCGTGGGGTGGGCCTTGTTGAACGCGTCCACAGCGCCGGATCTGACGCCTTCCTGTGGCTGGCCGTTCAGGTACCAGTACGTGGCCCCACCACCGCTCCCGCCGGGACCGGATGAGCCACCGCAGCCCGCCAGCGCCGCGGAGACCGGTACGCCGGCGGCCAGGCCGAGGAGGGTACGTCGAGAGAGCGCCATGTTTTTTTCTCCGCACTCGAGAGCCACCGGCTTCTCGTGAGTCATGGTGAAAAGTTTTCGAAAACAGCCTTCTCCTAGCTCTGTTCATGCAAATTAGGTTTCGTCCTGACGCCCTGTCAAGACAGGTGCGGGCGCGTTGTCAGGCCGCATCCAGCTGCGTAGCATCGGGCGAGAACGACCCTCGGAAGACCTTGGCAGGGACCGAAACTGTTTCGAAACGAGCTGGTTGAGAACGAGGGGTGACGCGGTGACCACGGCTGCCCACACTGCCGGTGCAGGTCATCCCGTGCCGGCAGCGCCCGGCGCCGCCCGTGCTGGACCGGTTCGGTGCCCTCCTGGCTGGGACGACAGGGGCGGGCAAGGTCGCGCGGCTCGGCAGCCGCCGGACCGGCGACTGTCCGGGGCGTGGGGCCGAAGGCGGCGGCGGAAAGACCGAGAGGCGGCAAGGGGCGTCTCCGGACGCCGCGTTCGCGGGACTCCGGGAGCGTTCCGCCGACAGAGGCCGCCCCGCACGGTCTCGGTCACCTCACCCGGGTGTACGGCAGCCCCCGGTGCCCGGAGTGGAGAGCACCGCAGTACTTCCCGGGTCCCGGCCCGGCGCCCCCGTGCTGCCTGCCGGCCCGGTGCGGGCGTTCACGCGCGGCCGGGGGCACGACGGCGATCGCCCCGACCCGGCCCTGCCCAACAAGCTGCGGGGGCAGATCCCCCGCCGCCCCGGCCGGGCCGGACAGTCCGGCAGCCGGCCCGCTGCGCCCGGGCACGGCTGGAGCCGGTCACAAGCGCACGCGTACGGGTCGGCGTGCGTGCCGACCCGTACGCGTTCACCGAACGCGATCTCACACACCTCGTCGGACGTGCCGAGGCCGAGGGGCACGTCGGCACCTCCCCGGACGAGCCCGGTGCCGGGTTGCCGTACGGTTGACCGGTTCCAGACGTGTTGCCGGCCCGGCCGGCGGCTCACCGCACTGGTGGACGTACAACCGAGAGGAACCGATGCGACCGAACACCAGGCGCACCACTTTGGCGGACATCGCCCGAGCGGCTGGAGTCTCCGTCGCGACCGTGTCCAAAGTGGTCAACGGTCGCGGTGACGTGGCACCGCATACCCGTACCCGGGTGCAGGAACTACTGCATCAGCACCACTACCTCGCGCCCGTGTTCCGCCACACCGAGGCCGTCGAAAGCCCGACCATAGAGGTGCAGTTCAAGGGCGACCTCAAGTCGTACGTGGCCGAGACCCTGGAAGGCATCATCGACTCCGCAGCCGAATCGGGGGCCTCGGTGGTGATCAGCAAGGCGTCCCGGGCCCCGCACTGGGCCCGGGACCTGGTCTCGGCCGGGCGCCGCGCCGTCATCGCGGTCACCAGCGTGTACACCACAGCACACCTGAACGAACTGGCCCGGTCCGGGCTTCCTCTGGTCGTGCTGGACCCCCTGCACCTGCCCGACAGCCGGGTCAACAGCATCGGGGCGACCAACTTCGCCGGCGGCCTGGCAGCGACCCGGCATCTGCTCTCCCTGGGCCACCGCCGCGTCGCCTATCTCGGCGGGCCGGCCATGGCCGTATGCAACCAGGCGCGCACACACGGCTACCGAGCCGCCATGGAGGCGGAAGGAGTGCAGGTGCCCGACGCCTACGTCCGGTCCGGAGAATTCACGTACGAGACCGGGTTGCTCGGCGCCACAGCACTGCTGGGCCTGCACGAACCACCGACGGCGATCTTCGCAGGCAACGACGAGATCGCCGTCGGTGCCATCGAGACCGCCCGTGCCCGCGGTCTGCGCATCCCTGAGGATCTGAGCGTGGTCGGCTTCGACGACACAAGCCTCGCCCGGATGGCCTCACCGCCACTGACCACCGTGCGCCAGCCACTACGGGAGATGGGCGGGGCTGCCCTGCGCACCGCCCTGCGGCTGGCCAACGGCGAAAAGGTCGGGTCCCACCACATCGAGCTCGCCACCGAACTCGTGGTACGCGCCTCGACGGCGCCACCCGGCGAAGAGACGTCGGCGCGTAGGTGATCGCAGGCGAGGGGGAATCGGACAGCGTGGGCGAATCGGTCGGGCTGGTGAGCTCTGACTGCCCCCGCGCTCTGTCGCCGTATGAGTGCTGACGTGATTGCGTGACCCGGGCCGGGCCCGGCCTTCCGCCGGGCCCGCCACGTCGGCTCCATACCGGAGCAGGACTCGTGTCACGTCGCCGGCGTTGCGGTGTCAGCAGACCCGGACGGCAGGGCAGGAGACCGTAGTCGCCGCCGGAACGGGTTTCCGAGAACCTCGCCGAGATCCAGTCCTCACCCCGGCCGCCCCGGAACGCCGGTGCCGGCGTCGGTACCGATCGCCACCGGCACCGGGACCTGGATCCAGGAGGGATCGGGTACCCAGGAGGGATGGAGCACGGTGAAAGCCGCGTCCGGCGTGTCGCGCCGCATCGCCTCAGGGGTCATGTGGGTCCGCTCCAGCCGTACCGTGCCTCGAACACCCCGGGGCCCTCAGCGGCCACGCCGGCGTCCAGGCACCCGCGTCAGTACGCCCGCCACCTGGACACCAGGACGCCCGCGTGAGCAGGGCAGTTCACGCCAGCCGGCTCAGCGCCGCCGACACCAGTGTCTGGACACCGGGGACGAGCACCGACGGGTCGGGGGCGAACAAAGGACTGTGGTTTCCCGGTACTCTGCCGAACTTCTCGGCCAGGTCCGCTCCGGGGGCCGCCTCCCACACCGCGGGTGGGGTCGACGTCACATACCAGAAGTCGTAGGGCACACCCTCGGGCGCGAGAAGGGAGAAGTCCTCGCTGCCCATTGCCGGGCCGATGTCGAACACCGTGAGCGATCCGAACAGTTCACGGTGCACGGCAGCGATCTCGTTGTCGAGAGAGGCGTCGTTGACGGTGTTCGGGTACCCGGGCCGGACCGTGACCTCGGGCGGGGCCGGGCAGCCGGCGGTCCGGCACTCGCCCGTGACGATGCGACGGACGGCTCCGAGGACGCGGTCCCGCACGTTCGCGTTCTGAGTGCGCAGGTTCAGGGAGAGCCGGGCCTCGGCAGGGATGATGTTGTGCTTCGTCCCGGCATGGAACTGCCCCACCGTCAGGACCACCGAGTGTGCCGCCGCGACCTCGCGGGACACCACGGTCTGCAGGCGCGTGACGATGTAGGCGGCCGTCACCACCGGGTCGGTCGTCGACTCGGGGCGCGAGCCGTGTCCGCCGACTCCGTGCACGACGACGTCGATGTCGTCGGAGGCCGACATGGTGAGACCTGGCGTGTGCGGGTAGAGACCGGCGAGGCCGGGCGCGGCGTGCTGGCCGAGCACCACGTCGGGGCGGGGAAAGCGGGCGTGCAGCCCGTCGGCGACCATGGCCGCCGCCCCGCCGCCGGACTCCTCGGCGGGCTGCCCGACGACAACGAGCGTGCCCGACCACGTGCTGCGGGCCGCGGCCAGCGTGTCGGCGGCTCCCGCGAGCCACGTGACGTGCAGATCGTGGCCGCAGGCATGCATCACGCCGTCGACGGTGGAGGCGTACTCCAGGCCGGTGGCCTCCTGGACCGGCAGTGCGTCCATGTCGCCGCGCAGCCACACGGTCGGACCGTCACCGTTGGCGAGAACACCGACCACCCCGGTACGGCCGACGCCCTCCGTCACGTCGTAGCCGGCCGCCCGCAGCCGCGAGGCGAGCTTCGCGGCGGTGCGGTGCTCCTGGAAGGCGAGTTCCGGGTGGCGGTGGAGGTCCTGATAGAAGTCTTTCAGGGTGGCGGGCTTCAAGCCGGCGGTGATCTCCTGCGTGAGGCGGGCAACGGCGGTCGGTTCGTTCATGCCGCTTCCTTCTTCTGTTCGAATGTCGGCACGCTCGCCAGGAGACGGCGCGTATAGGGGTGCTGCGGAGCTCGGTAGAGGTCCCGCACCGGACTCTGCTCCACCAGTTCGCCCTGACGCAGGACAGCGACCTCGTCGCTGACGTGGCGGACGACGGCCAGATCATGGGAGATGAAGATCATCGTCAGGGACAGGGACCGCCGTAGTTCCTCGAGGAGGTTGAGCACCTCGGCCTGTACGGATGCGTCCAGCGCCGAAGTGATCTCGTCGGCGATCAGCACTTCGGGTTCCACGGCGAGAGCTCGGGCCACCGCGATGCGCTGGCGCTGGCCGCCGGAGAACTCGTGTGGGTACCTTTCGGCCGCGGAGCCGTCCAGCGCGACGGTCTCCAGCCACCGTTCGACCGTCGCCGCGTGTTTCCCGGCGTCGGCCCGCACGGGGTCGACGGCCTCGGCGATGGCCTCACCGATCGTCATGCGCGGGTTGAGCGAGGCATACGGGTCCTGGGAGACGAGCTGCACCCGACGGCGCACCGCAGTGAGCTCCCTCCGCCCGAGACGGGTGAGGTCCTCGCCGTCGAGGAGGATCCGGCCCGCCCGGGCCGGGTGGACGCCGACGATCGCCTTGGCGATCGTCGACTTCCCGGAGCCGGACTCGCCGACCAGGCCGAGGGTCTGCCCGGCCCGGACACCGGTGGACACGCCGTGCAGCACCGTTCTCGCGCGCCGGCCGTGACCGAAGACGACGGTCAGTGCCTCGACGGCCAGCTTGTGAGGGGACGCGGTCATTCGGCCTGTGCCTCCTGGAGTGCGGCATGGCAGGCCACGCCGTCGGTCGGACGAGGTCGTTCGGTCGCGCAGACCGTGTCGAGCACCACGGGGCACCGGTCGGCGAAGGCGCAGCCGGCCGGCCGGCCGGCCGGCGCCGGCGGGCGGCCCGGGATCGTGGCGAGCGGTGCGCGTTCTCCGGTGCCGGTGTCCCGCAGCCGCGGGCTCGCGGCCAGCAGGGCCCGCGTGTACGGATGCCGGACGCGGCCCGCCCGCAGGTCGGCCGCGGACAGTTCCTCGACGACCCGTCCCGCGTACATCACCACGACCCGGTGGCACACCGTGCCGACGACACCGATGTCGTGGGAGATGAGGAGCACGCTCGTACCACGCCGGCGGTTGACGTCCTTCAGGACATCGAGGACCTCGGCCTGGACGGTCACGTCGAGGGCGGTGGTCGGTTCGTCGGCGACGATCAGCCGCGGCCCGGGCAGGAGGGCGGCGGCGATCATCGCACGCTGCCGCATGCCGCCGGACAGCTCGTGCGGATACTGCTTCATGACCCGGGCGGGTTCCTTGATCCGTACCTGCTCCAGGGCCTCGACGGCCCGCCGGTCCGCCTCCGCCCCGCGCACACTTCGGTGTACGCGGAGGGTTTCGGTGAGCTGACCTCTCATCCGCAGCGCGGGGTTGAAGGAGGACGCCGGGTCCTGGAAGACGATGCCGATCTCGGTCGCCAGACGCCTGGGGTCGGCTTCGGGGACGGTCAGGTCGAGGTCGTCCAGGGTCAGTTCCGCCGCGTGGGCGGACAGCCCCTCCGGCAGGAGCCGGGCCACGCTCATCGCCGTCAACGACTTGCCGGAGCCGGACTCCCCCACAAGGCCGACGATTTCGCCGGGCATCACGTGGAAGGAGACGTCGTCAACAAGACGGGTGCCGTCCGGCAGGACGACGGCCAGGCCGTCCACCGTCACCAGGGCCTCCACGGGGGCCTGGTGCGAGGGCGCGGACACGGCGGAAGGACGAGCCGCTGGGGCCTTCGCCCTTCCCGCGCGGGGATCGAACGCCGCGGCGAGACCGTCGCCGACGAAGCCCGCGAGGACTCCGGTGACGGTGATGGCCACAGCCGGGCCGATCGCCTCGGCGGGGTTGGTGTAGAGGGACGCCAGACCGGAGTTGAGCAGCGAGCCCCAGTCGTAGTCCGGTGCCTGCACGCCGACCCCCAGGAAGGAGAGGCCGGACAGTGCGACGAGCACGTTCGCGAAGGCCACCGACAGGAGCACCAGCAGCGGCCCGGCGATGTTCGGCAGGAGGTGCCGCACGAGCACGCGGTACGGCGGTACGCCCATCAGGCGTGCCTGCGTCACGAAGTCGCGCTGCGCCACGGAGGCCGCCATGTTCGCCGTGAGCCGGGCGAAGGCGGGGGCCCCGCCCAGGCCGATCGCGAGGACGGAGGCGGTGGGGCCGGTCCCGAGGACGGTGGCGATCACCAGCGCCAGGAGGAGCGCCGGGTAGGAGATCATCACGTCGATCAGGCGCAGGCCCAGCTCGCGGACGCGCCTGCCGGACACCCAGACGCCGGCGCCGAGCAGGATGCCGGTGACCGCGGCGATCGCGGTCGCGGCGAGGGTCATCTCCAAGGTGAGGCGGGTGGCGACCAGGGTCCGGGCCAGTACGTCGCGGCCGAGGGCGTCGGTGCCGAGCCAGTGTCCGGCGCTCACGTGCGCGCGGGCGGCACCGCTCAGCGCGGTCGCCTCCTCCTCCGCGAGAAGGGGCGCGGCGATGGCGAGGAGAATGATCAGTCCGAGGCCGGCGAGGGCTGTGACCAGGGGTGTGTTCCACCGTACGCGGCGCATCAGTGACCTCCCTTTCCGGCCAGGGTGCGTGGGTCGAGCAGCGCGAGAACGACATCGACGAGCAGGTTGAGCAGGGCGGCGAGCAGCCCCAGGACCAGGACGCAGCCCTGGATGACGGGGTAGTCGCGGACGAGGAGCGCCTCGACGACGCGTTGGCCGATTCCCGGCCAGGCGAAGACGGACTCGACGACGACCGTGCCGCCGAGCAACCCGGCGAGGATCAGCCCGCCGAGGGTGAGCGTGGCGGTCAGCAGATTGGGCAGAGCATGACGGGCGTACAGGCGCAGGGGGGGCAGGCGGCGGCCTCGCGCGGTGCGCATGTAGTCCTGGGCGAGGACGTGTGCGGCCTCCCTGCGCACGATGCGGGCCATGACGCAGGTGGCCGGCAGCACCAGGGCGGCGACCGGGAGCACCATCGACGAGACGGTCTCGGCGCCCGCCGCCGGGAGCCAGCCCAGTCTGATGGCGAAGCCGAGGACGAGGAGGGTGCCGATGATGTACTCGGGTGTGGCGCCGACCGTTCCGGTGACGAAGGTGAACGAACCGTCGGTGCGGCGGCTGCCGCGTGCCGCGACGGCGAGTCCGATCGGCACGGCGAGCACCAGTACCACCAGGACGGAGAGGAGCGCGATCTCGACGGTGAACGGCAGACGGCCGCCGATGATCTCGGCGACGGGCTCCTGCGTCTGGAAGGAGGTGCCCATCTCACCCCGGAGCAGACCACCCGTGTACGTGCCGAACCGTGTCAGCAGCGGCTGGTCCAGGCCCAGCTCGTGGCGGGCCCGCTCCACGTCGGCGGGCGTCGCTTCGGCGCCGGCGACCGCGCGCGCCGGGTCGCCGGGGATGAGCTGCACCATCAGGAACGTGCCGGCGACGAGCGTGACCGCGACGGCGGTGAGCCCGGCAAGTCGCCGGACGAGAAAGGTGCCCCAGGGGCCGAGCAGTGTCGGGCGCCGGGTCCCCGCGGTCGTCCGCCGGGCCGTTGTCGCCGCCATCAGCCGGTGATCCGGAGCGTGGAGAGGGTCAGGGATCCGCTCGGCGTCGCGAAGGAGACGGCCTTGCGGGCGACGTAGTGCACGTTGACCGTGGCCAGCGGGATCACGTCGTTGGCCTTGAGCAGCGCCTCCTGGGCCTTCTGCCAGGCGGCGCATTTGGTAGTGCGGTCCGTGGTGGAGGTGGCGGCGACGTAGTTCTGCGCGTACGCCGCGTTCTTCACCGCGCCGTAGTTGAGGCCGCCCTTCGCCGGTTCCGGACCCAGGAAGTAGGTGCCTCCGCGCGCGAGGGCACCGGTGACCAGCGGGAAGACGGTGACGTCCCAGTCGCCCTGGTTGGCGGTGACGTCGGTGGCCCAGGTGGCGTTGTCGGCGTTGGTCAGCTTCACCTCGGCGCCGGCGGCGCGCAGGGCCTCGGCGACGTAGGAGTTGCCGGCGCCACCGGCGACCGCGTTGGAGCCCTCCAGCTCGATCGGGACGCCCTCCAGGACCTGCTTCGCCGCAGCCGTGTCCGTCCTGGTCAGCAGGGAGCCGTCGGTGGAGACGCATGCTGCCTTGTCGTCCACGTACGAGGTCAGGGGCTGTCCGGTGCCGCCGAAGACATTGTTGTACGCGTCCGCGCTGACCGCCTGCGCGATCGCTTTGCGGACCTCCGGGTCGGCACCCGGACGCCCGGGGCGCTGGTTGAACCCGATGTAGTTGCGGATGAGCGGCGCGGACGTGACCGTGAACGTGTCGTCGCCCGTGAACCGCGTGGCGTCCGTGCCGGTGAGGGGGGCCAGGTCGAGGGCGCCGGTCTGCAGCTGGTTGGCGAGGGTCGACTCGTTCTTCGAGATCTGGATGCGCAGGCGGCCGGCCGGCTTCCCCGCGGGCATCGAGGCGAACCGCGGGTACGCCTCGAAGCCCTTGCGCAGCCGCAGCTCGTACGAGGCTCCGCGTCGCGCCGTCGCCATCTCGTAGGGTCCGGTGGCCGCGCCCTCGACGGCGCCCTGAGCGAGCGCGGCGGCACCCGCGTCGAGGCCGGCCCCGCAGACGATCCCGGCGCCGGCGCCGGACAGGCCGGCGAGGACCTCGCCCCACGGGGCAGCGGTGGTGATGGTGACGGTGCCGGCTTCCTCGTCGCCGGTGATCGTGGTCTTGTCTCCCACGTTCGCGGCGCCGAAGGTGAGCAGGGCGCCGGCCGAGGTCGCACGGTAGCGCTTCAGGGAGGCGACGACCTGCGAGGCGGTGAGCGCCGATCCGTCGGAGCAGGTCAGCCCCTTCTTCAGGGTCAGTGATGTCTTCGTCGGCGTGGACGTCCAGGTCTCGGCGAGACCGGGGACGAAGGTACCGCCGTCGTCCTGGCCGATCAGTGGCTGGTACAGCAGCGCCGTGATGAGGTAATCGGTCGCACCCGCGCCCTTCGCCGGGTCGAACGAGGTGACGTCGGAGGTGACACCGATCTTGACGGTGCCCCCGCTCCTGTCGCCGTCCGAGGAAGGGCCGCCGGGCGGGCCGGTGGTGCAGGCGGAGGCCAGGAGGGACGTGGCGGCGGCCATGACGGCGCCGGAGAGGAACCGCGAACGGGGCATGGAGGACTCTCCAGGGCTGAGGGCTGAGAGCGGGGGCGGTGCTGCAGTGTGTTGCGGCATACAGAACAGGCCACTTCCCGACCGGCCCCGCAATTGCAAGAATCCGCACCAGGAAGGTGACCGCATGCATGGATCCGCAGGGCCCGTCGGCCTGAAGGCGACAGCCACCCCTCCCCGGGGAACACTCGATGAACTCGATCTCGCACTCGTCAACGCCCTGCAGATGGCGCCCCGCGCCCCCTGGGCGCAGCTGGCCCGTCCGCTCGGCGTGGACGCGGCGACGCTCTCCCGGCGCTGGGCCCGGCTGCGTGATTCGGGTGAGGCGTGGGTCACCTGCTACGCCGCTCCCTCCCAGGTCACCTACGGCGCCCTCGCCCTGATCGAGGTGTCGTGCCTGCCGCAGGCTCGGGAGGCTCTGGCCGAGCGGCTCGCCCGGCACCCGCAGGCGATGAGCGTGGAACTGGTGGCGGGATCGTGCGACCTGCTCCTGACTGTGGCCACGGCGACCATGTCGTTGATGAGCGGGTACGTTCTCGCACTCGGCCGTCTCGAAGCGGTGACCGCCACGCGCACCCACCTGGTGCAGCACGTGCACCGGGACGCGAGCGAGTGGCGCATGGACTCCCTCTCACGTGACCAGCGGCGCGACCTGACGGAGACCGAGGAGGGCGGCGCCCGTACCGCTGCGGCCACCCTCACGCCCGAGGACCGCGTGCTGCTGCTCGCCCTCGCCGGGGACGGCCGCCGCTCCGTCACCTCGATCGCCGCCGAACTGGGCCGTCCGGAGTCGACGGTGCGACGGATGCTGCACTCGCTGCTCCATGGCGGCAGAGCGGTGCTGCGCTGCGACGCCGCGCACCTGTATGCGGGCTGGCGCAGCTCGGCGACGCTCTGGATGTCCGTGCCGCCCGCTCAGCTCAAGTCCGCGGGCGACGAGTTGAGCCGGCTGCGGAACACGCGTATGGCTGCGTCGGTGTCCGCCGAGGCGAACCTGCTGAGCGTCGTGTGGCTGCACGCCCTGGACGACCTCGCTCGCTACGAGGTCCGGGCCGCCGCCAGGCTCACCTCCGTGCGCGTGCTCAACCGGGCCGTGAACCTGCGCTGGATCAAGCGTATGGGCCGCCTGCTCGGTGAGGACGGCCGCAGCACCGGCTGCGTCCCGGTCGACCCGTGGCACCCGGCCGCCTGAAACGCTCCCCGCCCGCATCGCTCCGTCCGGCCGGATCCCCTTCCCGAACACGCTGCGTTTTCCGGCACGCCACCCCCGGTCCTGGCGAATCCGTGCAATCCGCAGGCCGGACGGGGCCGGTCCCCGAAGCTGGCACCACCGTCGGCCGGCCGGCCGGCCCCAGCCTCCGAACGGGAAGGACGCTCATGTCCAGTCGCACGCCCGCAGGCGAAGACCTCGTCCGCCTCAGCGCCACTGAGGCTCTCCGTCTCTTCGCCCGCCGCGAGCTGTCACCCGTCGAGCTGATGCGGGCCGTCGTCGAGCGTGCGGAGAAGGTCGAACCGCGTATCAACGCCTTCACCGAGCGGATCTTCGACGAGGCACCCCTACGACGATCCCGCCGTCTTCCGCGTCGGCAGGGCTCTGGAGGCCCTCCGGCCCTGGTCGTACGCGCAGATCGAAGACGGCTTGTCGTGACCACGGCGGGGACGCAGGACCGACCGCACCGGCCGTTGTCGTTGCCAGGCAGCTCGCTCGACCGACGTCACAGCCGGCGCCCGACCGCCCCATTCCTACGGACCCCTGCCGCCCTCCCCGGCTGCCGGCGCCGCAGAACAGCCGATGACCGCTACCGAGCGGAGGGCCCGGACGCCCCCGCCGGCGCCGGAACGCCCGGTCCGTGACCGGTGCAACAGCCTCACACCCACCAGCCCGCCGTCGAAAGGCGACTCCTGTGAACACCCCTCGGCCCGATCTGCTCTGGCCGGCATACGACCAGCCGGGCGCCCTGGCGGCGATCGAGTCCGTCGCTCTCGAAGACCGCGGCCTGCCCGGTTCCACGTACGACGTACTGGCACGCGCCGCCGTGTCGTGGCCCGACCGTCCGGCTCTCACCGTGCTGCCCAGCGCGGAGCAGTGGACGCGCGGCGAGACCGTGTCCTTCGAGCAACTGCGCGATCAAGTACACCGCATCGCCAACCTCTTCCACCGGCACGGCGTCCGCCGTACCACCGCCGTGGGCCTGCTGACCCCCAACGCCGGCCTCCTGCCCGCCACCCTCCTGGCCGCCCAGCTCGCGGGCTGTGCGGCGCCGGTCAACCCGGCGCTCGCCGCCGAGCACGCCACACAGCTGCTGAGGCTGGGAGGGGCAGGGGTCCTGGTCGCGGCCGGACCTGAACTCGACGCCGACGCGTGGCGGACGGCCCGCGCCGCGGCGGCGTCGCTCCGCTGCTCAGCGCTGTTCGCCCTGCGTCCCGTCGGCGCACCCGAGCCCGCGCCCGAACTGGAAGGGGTCGAGGGGGTCCACGTCGCCTATCTGCACGTCGAGGCCGCCGCCCAGCCGGCAGAACTCCTTCCTGGCGTGGTACCCCCGAAGGCCGGCGACCTGGCCGCGTACTTCCACACCGGCGGCACCACCGGCGCCCCCAAACTGGCCGCGCACACCCACACCAACGAGGTGACCGACGCCTGGATGATCGCGGCCAACAGCGTGTTGGACTCCGACTCCGTGCTCTTCGCCGGACTGCCGCTGTTCCACGTCAACGCCTTGGTCGTCACTCTGCTGGCACCGCTGTTCCGCGGTCAGCACAGTGTGTGGACCGGTCCCCTCGGCTATCGTGAACCGGCGCTGTTCGCGGTCTTCTGGAAGATCGTCGAGCATTTCCGGATCGCCACCATGTCCGCGGTCCCGACCGTCTACGCGGGCCTCGCCCGGGTGCCGCTCGACGCGGACATCACCTCGCTGCGCTTCGCGATCGTCGGCGCGTCCCCCCTGCCGCCGGCGGTACGAGCGGCGTTCGAGCACCACACCGGCGTACCCCTGTGCCAGGGGTACGGACTCACCGAGGCCACCTGCGGCAGCGCCCGGAGCTTCCTGCACGAACACCGGCGCCCGGAGGCCGCGGGCCAGCGCATGCCCTACCAGCAGGTGAAGACGGTACGGATCGACAGCGACGGCACCTGGCACGACCTCCCGCAAGGGGAACCCGGCGTTCTCGCCATCAGCGGCCCCACCGTCTTCCCCGGCTACGTCGTCGGCCACGACGAAACCGGACCGCGCATGGACACCCTCGGCAGTGTGCGCGACGGCTGGCTCAACACCGGCGACCTCGCGCGTGTAGATGCCGACGGGTTCATCCACCTGCTCGGCCGCGCGAAGGACCTGATCATCCGCGGCGGCCACAACATAGACCCCGCCGTCATCGAGGACGTCCTCCTCGCCCACCCGGCCGTCACCGGCGCAAGCGCCGTCGGACGCCCCGACCCTCACTCCGGCGAGGTCCCCGTCGCCTACGTCACCCTCGGCCCCGGCACGACCGGCACCACACCCGCCGAACTGATCGCCTATGCCGCACAGCACGTACCCGAGCGAGCCGCCGCCCCCAAGGACGTCATCGTTCTGCCGGCCCTGCCTCTGACCGACATCGGCAAGCCTTCCAAGGTCCCTCTGCGCCTCGACTCCACGCGGCGCGCGATCTCCGCAGCCCTGGCCGACCTGGGCACCGCTGTCGCCGATGACCAGGTCCGATGCGAACTGGAGGACGGCCGCCCGAAAGTCTCCCTTCCTCCCGTCACCGACCCCGGCCAGCGTCGTCGGATCACCGCCCGGCTCGCCCCGTACGACGTGAACTGGGCGTTCACCGACCTCGGCAGTTCGTGAGGCCGCCCTGCCGTCACCACAGCATCCCGGCGGCCTGCCGCCGGCAAGGCGGGCCGCCGGGGCGAAACACCTGCCTCCTCCCCCTGGAGGCCACCCCGTCGCTGCGGCGATACGCTCGTCGGCCCTTGGCGACCTCGGCACCCGGACCCCCGAAGTCCCGCGCCGGCGCTTGGCCACGATCCGATCGCCAGGGATGGTGCCGGAACTCGCCCGACTCACCGGGGAGTTCGCTCAGCTACTGACCCCAGCCGAGGGCAACGACGCCGAACTCACCGACTGGATCACCATGGTTCGCGCCGTCGACCTACCCCACCTGCACTCCTTCGCGAACGGCCTCGAACTCGACCGCGCCGCCGTCGACGCCGGCCTCACCCGCCCCTACCACAACGGCCGCACCGAGGGCGTCAACACCCGCACCAAACGGATCATGAGACAGATGCACGGACGAGCCGGATTCCCCCTGCTCCGCCACCGCATCCTCCTCCAGTGATCACTACACGGCGCTACCACCGATTACGGGCCAGAGCCGAACGTTTTACAGTCCCGGGTCGGGATCCCCCGCTTCGACCACACCCCGTCCGAACGGCTCCGCTTCGTCCTCAGCGGCGGCCAGCCGCACCGGGCGAGCGAACGGGCCGACGCCCCCGGCCGCTCCCTCGGAGAGCAGCTCGCCGAGACCGCCCAAGAGGTCATTCTCCGCGGCGAGGCCGCTGAACGCAGACGCCAGGACGAGATCGAAGCGGCATGCCAGAAGCGCATCCGCTGGGAAGCCGCCATGGAAGAAGCCCGCATCCGGTACGCGGAGGCGTACCGCATCAGGCACTTCGAAGCGCAGGAAGCGGCTTGGCGCCACGCCACCCGATTGACCGAGTACGTAAGCACCGTGCGCGCGTCAGTCGAGGCCATGCCGCCGGGGCAGGCCAGAACCGACGCCGAAGCATGGATCAGCTGGGCAGCGACCACCGTCGAGCGTCTCGACCCGCTGAGCTCACCGCCCCGGTTGCCCGACGTCCCCAACCTCACAGGGCAATACACCTAGGGCCCTTCCGCGGGCACTGGAGCCCTTGCGGACCGGCCTATTGAGCGCCCGCTCCGCCAACGTCCGACCCGCCGAACTACGGCATGCAGGAAGCCGGCCTAGTTTCCTTCGAGTTCCTGCAAGGACAGCCCGCGGACACGCGCCCTCCACCTGGCACGACCTGCACAACCAGTCAGGTGACATCCCGTCAGAACGAGCGTCAAGGTATCGCCCGTAACGCCCACACCACACATAATGCGCACGCACAAAACCGCAGGTCAGGAGCTCTCTGCGACCGGTTCAAGGATCGCGACACACTCCACATGGTGCGTCATCGGAAAGGTGTCCCGGCAGGATGGATCTCGCGTAACACCAGGTCAGGGGACGTTTCCTGCTCCGCCGAAGGGCCCTTCGTGCGCACGGAGCGTCAAACGGGCGTCACGCCCAAGGGCCACGTCCTGGTCGGTCATTGCCGGGGAATTCATGACCCCTGCCAGCACAGCCAGCCGCTTGGCCTCCACGGCCCAGTGGCCAGACCGCCCGATGAGCGAAGTGGTCAGTTGCCGGGTTTCTTCTTCGAGCGCCGAGAGGCGGCGGCCTGGGTGGGGCGAGCGCCGGCCTCGATCTGCTGGGCGTACACGGCGTTCGTCACGAGCTCGCGCGCGTATGCGGCGTCCAGTCGGCCAGGGCGGAAGAGGATGCGGTACATGATCGGCGCCACGACACGGTCGATCAGCAGTTCCGTCTCGGGCACCGGCTCCCCCCGCTGCACCGCACGGGCCAACACGGCGTCGATCTGCTCTGCGGCATATGCCGAACACCGACTGGCATTGGTTCCGTCGGGGTCGCCGAGCAGGGCGTCCCGGATGTAGGCACGCCCGGGCGGCGAGGCCATCTCGTCGAGGAACTGTTCCGCCCACGCGTCGAGATCGGCCCGCAGGCTTCCGAGATCGGCCGGATCCGTTTCCGGGCGCAGGCGCTCGACGGCCACGTCGGACAGGAGTTCCTGCAGGTCGCCCCAACGACGGTAGATCGTGGAGGGGGTCACGCCCGCCCGAGTGGCCACCATCGGGACCGTGAGCGCGTCGCGGCCCACCTCCCCTACGAGTTCACGTACCGCCGCATGGACGGACTCCTGTACACGCGCGCTGCGCCCACCAGGGCGAGCCATGGGCTTGGGACTCATGCGGTCCACCTTAGAACTCATCCCGAGACAATCAGTTTCACAGAGCTGGAGGCGGCCCGTACGGTCGTTCGACCCGAATTATCAAACGGACCGTACGGACAACTTCTGCACTCCACCCGCGCAGGGCGATTCGTTACGAATGTCGGACGAGGTTCGCGCGCAGCACCTTTTCGAGGTTCAGCTCCACCTCGCGCGTGTGAACCCCGGCCGCGAGCGCTGCCCGGGCAAGCTCTCCAGATGCGGGAGTGAACGTTTCGCCGAGCAGGCGGTCTTCCGCGCGCAGTGCGTCCTCGAGCGTGCCGTCGGCCGCGTCGATTGCTTCGATAGCCGCGGCGCGGACACCGTCGGGCAGAGACGCGATGGCCAGTGCGACCCACTCAACATATTCATCCAGCTCTGCGGCGGGCAGAGCCCGGTTCACCCAACCCCACCGC
Organism: Streptomyces sp. NPDC014623; assembly: GCF_043088245.1. Classification (NCBI taxonomy): domain Bacteria; kingdom Bacillati; phylum Actinomycetota; class Actinomycetes; order Kitasatosporales; family Streptomycetaceae; genus Streptomyces; species Streptomyces sp. NPDC014623. Next base: position 112,213 of record NZ_JBIBZU010000011.1, read on the forward strand.
TCGGCAGTCGCCGCGTCGACGAGCCCGCCTGTCAGCACGATCTCGAGAGCGCGAGCGCGGCCCACGAGGCGGGGCAGGTGGGCAGTTGCACCGGCTCCAGGGACGATGCCGATCAGTGCCTCGAACTGGCCGAACGCCGCAGTCTCGAGGGCCGCGAATCGCAGATCCAGGCTGGAGACCAGCTCGGCTCCACCGCCACGGGCGAGTCCCGCGACCTTGGCGATGGTGGTCTGAGGCAGACGCCGCCAGCGTTCATGAAGCCGCATCATCGGGCCCGTCCCGACAAGCGTCTCCTCCGCGACCGGGAGGGCGGCGTAGGTCGCGGGGTCCTCCACGAATGACAGGTCGCCGTGCGCCAGGAAGAACTCCGGATTAGCGCTCTGGACCACGATGACGTGCAGATCGGGATCATTCTCGGCCGATGCAGCGACGGCGTCCAGGTCGAGCATGAGCTGCGCCGTCATCAGGTTGACGGGCGGAACATCAATCGAGACCCATAGCACTCCGTCCTGGCGCTTGAGATTGAGGCTGGGCAGGGACTGTTCGGCCATGAGATTCCTTTGGGTTGCCGGTATCTCTGGTATACCTGGTACATGGCAGGTACTTCAAAGAAACCTGGTATCCGCGAAGATCGGGCCGGTCACGAGACCATCGTCGGCCCGCAGCGCGAGCTCCTGGATCAGCTGCTGGACAAGTGGGGTCATCTGCTGCTGGCCGCGTTGTGCCGGCAGCCGCGACGCTTCAACGAGCTCAAGAGAGAGCTCGATGGGGTCACTCAAAAATCGCTGACGCAGGCACTGCGACGGTTGGAACGCAACGGCCTCGTCGAGCGCCGGGTACTGATGCAACGCCCCGTTGCCGTGGAGTACCGGATCACACCGCTGGGCCGCACGCTTGAGGAGCCCTTCTCGATCCTGCGCTCCTGGACCGCCGACCACCTCCCCGAAGTCGAACGGCACAGGGAGGCATTTGACAAAGGCGCGGACACCCTTCACTGATTTTTTCGGGATGAGTTCGGTGTGAGGGCTTGGCGATCGGATCCGGTGGCGACAGAGTGGTCCAGGTGCCTGATGATCTTGTGCTTGATGATCTGTGGGAACGTGTCGCGCCGCTGCTCCTTCCTCGTCCGCCGCGGCGTCGGCGGTATCCGGGCAGCCTGCCGGTGGATGACCGTGCGGCTCTGCGCGGGATCGTCTACGTCTTGCGCACAGGTGTGACCTGGGCGGATGTGCCGACCGAGACGATCGGCCGCAGCGGGGTGACGTGCTGGCGGCGCCTGCGGGACTGGACCGAGGCCGACGTCTGGCCCCGCCTGCACGAAATCCTCCTCGCGGAACTCCGCAGAGCCGGCCTGCTGGACATGGCGGACGCCGCGGTCGACGCCTCGCACGTCCAGGCCCTCAAAGGGGGGCTCACACCGGACCTTCGCCGGTCGACCGCGGCCGCCCCGGCAGCAAGCACCACCTGATCACCGACCGGCACGGAACGCCGCTTGTGGTGTCGCTGACCAGCGGAAACCGTCACGACGTCACCCAGCTCATACCCCTGCTGGACGCAATCCCCCGCATCCGCGGCCTGGTGGGCCGGCCCCGTCACCGGCCGCGGCGGCTGTTCGCCGACCGCGGTTACGACTACGACAAGCACCGACGACTCCTCCGCGCTCGCGGCATCACGCCGAAGATCGCCCGCAAGGGCACCGCCCACGGAGCCGGCCTGGGCAAGACCAGGTGAGTCGTCGAGCGCGCCTTCGCCTGGCTCCACCAGTTCAAACGCCTGCGGACCCGCTACGAGATACGCGCCGACCTCCACCTCGGACTGCTCCAACTCGCTTGCAGCATCATCTGCTTGCGACGACTCCGACCCTCATTCTGAAATGATCAATTAATGCGATTTTGCTGCTTCTAGGCGGTGGCCGGCGTCGGCGACCCGCGGGGCTGCGTATCCGGGCGCCCGAGCACGGCGGACGCCCCTGCGGCGACGCGACCGCATGCCGGCTGGAACGTCCGCCTTCCCTCAGACAGCGAGGGGAGCAAGCCGCCCCGCGCCGGCCACCGACTCCTCGTAGGCCCGGCCCACACGGAGCACCGTCGCGTCGCGGAAGGGGCGCGCCATCAGCTGCATACCGATCGGCAGTCCGGCGCGGTCGTGACCGACCGGCAGGGTGAGGGCCGGGACGCCGGTGATGTTGGCTGGGGCACAGAGGCGGACGTAGCTGTCCGACACGGCCTCGGTCGTGCCATCGGCCCACTCGACGGTTTCCTGCCCCGCCTCGGCGGCGGTCATCGGCACCGTCGGCGCGGCGAGGACGTCGATTCCGTCGAACATGCGAGCCCAGGCGTCTCGCATCATGGTGCGGGCCCGCTGGGCGCGGAGGTAGTCGCCCGCAGAGGTGAGTTCACCGGCCTCCAGCAGGATGCGAACGTCCGCCGCGTACAGGTCGGGGGTGGCCCGCAGCGACCGCTCGTGGTAAGCGGTGGCCTCGGGAACCATCAGCCCCCACTGAACGGCCTGGATGTAACGCGCCATCGGGATCTCGACGTCGACGAGCTCCGCCCCCAGCTCCGCCAGCCGCTCGATCGCGCCGCGTACGGACTCCTCGACCTCGGGCGCGACCCGGTCGAAGTAGTGGTTCCGCGGTACGCCGACCTTCAGTCCTCGCAGGTCGCCTCCCGGGAACCAGTCCGGCATCGGGCCGGACACGCTCGCCGGGTCGCACGGATCGTGGCCGACGGTCGCCGACAGCACCAGCGCGACGTCCTGGACGGTGCGGGTGAGAGGGCCCACGTGGTCCAGGGACCAGGACAGCGAGGTCACGCCTGTGCGTGGGACCAGGCCATAGGTCGGCTTGAGGCCCACCACGCCGTTCAGGGCCGCGGGGACCCGGATGGAACCGCCCGTGTCCGTGCCCATGGCGAACGTCGCCCCGCCGGCGGCGACAGCTACCGCCGAGCCGCCGCTCGACCCGCCCGCAACCCGGCTGTGGTCCCAGGCGTTGTTCGTCTGCGGAGTGGTCAGGCCGTAGGCGAACTCGTGCGTGTGCGTCTTGCCCAGGAGGACGGCCCCGGCGGCGCCGAGCCGTTCGGCCACCCGGCTGTCGCGTTCCGCCACGTGCCCTGCCCGGACGTGCGAGCTCGCCGTGGTGGGTATCCCCTCTGCGTCGATCAGATCCTTGAGCGCCATGGGGATCCCGTGCAGCGGCCCGCGCGGTCCGCTTCCGGAGATCTCCCGTTCGGCGCGGACCGCTGCGGCCAGGGCCGCGTCGGCGGTGACGGTGGCGTAGGCGCCCAGCCGCCCTTCGACGGCGGCGATACGGGCGAGCACCGATTCGGTGAGTTCGACGGGGGACAGCTCCCGTGCGCGCACCGCACGGGAGGCTTCGGTCAGTGACAGCTCAAACGGTTGCATCGGCGTTCCCCTGTCCGGCCCGGTAGGAGGACGCGGGAGGGGTCTCGCCGAAATCGAGCTCGCGCAACGTGCTGATCACGGAGTGGATGTAGTTGGCCGTCATGGCCACTCCTTCGTGTCGGCCGGCCTCGAGGGGGAGCCCCGCCCGCAGCGCCCCTCGGGCTGCCTCTTGGGGGGTGAGTTCGCTGGTCATGGCTTCCTTCCGGATCTGCGCGGCGCGACGGGCCGGGGCTGGTACAGGACTTCCGGCCACCGCAAAAGCGAATCGTTTGCTTTAGTCGATCGTAGGACCTACGGTGGCTTAAAGCAAACCAATCGCTTTTAGTACGGGAAGGACCCTCATGCAGAGCGTCCCCGCGGGCCTCGCGCCTCCCCGCACCTCCCCATCCGGACGCCTGTCGTTCGCATTGCACGCCTCGATCCTGATCGCGCTGCTCGCCGCATCCAGCTCGCCGACCCCGCTGTACCCCCGCTACCAGGCTCAGTGGCAGTTGTCGTCCCTCGACATCACCGTGGTCTTCAGCGCCTACGCCCTGGCGCTCCTGATCGCACTGCTGACGACCGGAACCCTTTCCGACCATGTCGGACGCCGCCCCGTGCTCCTGGGCGCACTCGCGGTCCAGGTCGCCTCCATGGCACTGTTCGCGACGGCCGGCGGCCTGACCACCCTGATCGGCGCCCGCGCGCTGCAGGGCATCGCGACCGGCGCGGCGACCAGCGCAGCAGGTGCGGCTCTCCTCGACCTGGAAGACCCCGCCCGGCCGGGTCGCCCCGCTCTGGCCAACAGCATCGCGCCGGTGACGGGCATGGCGGCCGGCGTCCTGGCAGCCACCCTCATGGTGCGCTTCGCCCCCGTTCCGACGATCACGGTGTACGCGGCCCTGATCGCCGTGTTCACCGCGCAGGCCATCGCCCTTGTCTCGATGCCCGAGACCGTCCGCCGCCGCCCCGGAGCACTGCGCTCGACGCGGCCCCACCTGGCGCTGCCGTCGGCGGCCGCCCACACTCTCCTGCTCAACGGCACCGGCGTCGTCGCCGTCTGGGCACTCGGCGGCTTCTACTCGTCCCTGGGACCGGGCTTCACACGGCTCATCTCCCCCGGCGGACCCGAATACGCCGGCGGCATGGTCTTCTTCACGCTGACGGCCGTCGCCGCCCCGACGGTGTACTTCACGCGCAGGATGCGTGCCGACGTCTCCGCTCTTCTCGGGAGCTGCGCGGTGATTCCGGCGGCCGCCCTGACCCTGGGTGCCCTCCATCTCGCCGGCCCCGTACTTCTCTTCGCCGGGGCGGCGCTGGCCGGGTTCGGCTTCGGAGCCGTCTCCCAGGGTGCGCTGCGCGCGGTCGTCGACTCGGTCCCGGCGCGGGAGAAGGGCGGCACGCTCGCCTCCTATTACGTACTCAGCTACCTGGCGATGAGTCTGCCCGCCATCGGCGCCGGCGCCCTCACCACCGGCTTCGGGCTGCGTGCGGCAGCACTGGCCTATGCCGGCTGCGTGGCCGTACTGGCGACCGTCGCAGTCGCGACGCTGACCGCGCCGCTGCGCAGTCGGCGCCGGACACCGTCCCCAAACGCCCACTCCTGCCCGGCGACGAGCAACTACACATCCGCCTCACCCGACACACCCGCTCCGGACATCTCCGTCCTCGCGACCCATAACAGGTAAGGAAACTCGCCGTGTTCACCTCATCGCAAACGACCAAGTCCATCACTCCCCCCGCCTCTTCCTGGACGGTGGGCAACCACACCGTACGACGCATCGACGAAGTGGTCCTGCCCGCCCGGACCGGTCCGTGGCTGCTGCCCGGGGCAACCACCGACCTCGTGAGCCGGACTCCCTGGCTGAGCCCCGAATTCGCCGACGAACAAGGCGTCCTGCGTCTGGCGAGTCACAGCTTCGCCGTCGAGGCGGACGGCATGCGGGTGCTGGTGGACACCGGCATCGGAAACGGGAAGCGGCGCGCCAACCCCGCCTGGCACAAACTGAACAGCGACTACGAAGCACGGCTACGGGCGGCGGGCTTCGCGCCGGAGAGCGTTGACGTCGTGGTCCTGACCCACCTCCACGCCGACCACGTGGGGTGGAACACGCGTGCCGAGGGCGACGCCTGGGTGCCCACCTTCCCGAACGCGCGCTATCTCACCTCACGCACCGAGTGGGACTACTGGGCGGGTGTCGACATGGAGGAGGCGCGTCGGCAGATGTTCCGGGACTCGGTCCATCCCGTCCGGGAAGCAGGTCTGTTCGACCTCATCGATGTCGCGGACGAGGGCACGGACGTCGCGCCGGGCATCCGTCTGCTGCCCACCCCCGGCCACACACCGGGGCAGGTAGCGGTGGAACTGAGCAGCCGTGGTGAGACCGCACTGGTCACCGGCGACAGCATCCACCACCCGGTCCAGATGGCACATCCGGAGCTCTGCAGCTGTGTGGACGTCGCTCCCGAACTCGCGGCCAGAACCCGGAACCAGGTGCTCGGCTCACTGGCCGGTACGTCAACTCTCCTGCTTGGGAGCCACTTCCCGCCGCCGACCGCCGGACACGTGCGACGCGAGGACGGCGGGTACCGACTGGTCCCGGCTCCCTCAGGGGTCACGCCCATCGGCGGCTGAAGCGGATCGGAGCACCCGGGACGTGCCGCGCACCGAGTCGCACCGAGCCCGTGCGGGTGGCGTCCTGGGCGTCCGCCACCGGACGGCCCGGGAGCGGCTATGAGACTCCTCCGGCAAGCGCTCCGTCGTCACCGATGGGGCCGGACGACGTCATGACCGATCACCGTCTTGCGCCCTTTGCGTAAGCCGGCTGTCGGCTGTCCCTCGTGGGCGACAGTCAGCCGACGCGTCGCGAACGAGGGCGACCTGCCGGCCCCGCTCGCCCGTCGCCGGCCGAGCAACGCGGCCCTGCTTCAGTCCCACGAATCGAGCGTCAACAATGATGAATGCACGTCGCCGACATCATTCGCACGAACCCCGCCACACCCTGTAACCGCAGGTCAGGCAAGTTTGAGCAAGCAGTGAGTGCGCCCGGCCCACTGTACGGAGGAAAACAGGTCGCGCGACCCACCTGGGCCGCGCAACCGCAGGTCAGACGTCCTTTGCGGCCTTTTCAAGAATCGCCACGCATTCCACGTGCGAGGTCATAGGGAACAGGTCGAACGCCCGCAGCGTCCGCACCCTGTACCCCCCCTCCCGGAAGTACGCGATGTCCCGCGCCAGCGCCGCCGGGTCGCACGCCACGTACGCGATGCGCCGGGCACCCAGCGCGGCCAGCTGCTTGACGGTCGCCCTGCCCGCGCCCGCGCGCGGCGGGTCCAGGACGATCAGGTCGCACTCGGTGATGCCCGTGCGCGGCAGCACCTGGTCGACCTTGCCGTGTTCGATGCGGACCCGGTCCAGGTCCTTCAGGTTGTGCCGGGCGTCCTCGACCGCGCGCTTGCCGGACTCGATGCCCAGCACCGCGCCCTTCTCGCCGATGCGCTGGCCGATGGCTCCCGCGAACAGGCCGACACCGCAGTAGAGGTCCAGCGCCATGTCGTTCTTACGGGGCAGCAGTCCCTGCATGACCGCACGGACCAGGGTGTCGGCCGCCTGCGGGTGCACCTGCCAGAAGCCTCCCGAACCGACGCGGTACGTGCGGTCGTCGGCGCGCTCACGGACGAAGGCGCGGCCGTGGACGCGGTGGACGCCGCCGTCCTTCTCCTCGACCCGGAGCACGGAGACCGGCTTGTCCAGCTCCACGAGCGGCAGCCGGCCGCCTTCACGCGGGGTCAGGATGACCTGACGGTCGTGGGAGCCGGTGGCGGCGATGGCCTCGACCGTGGCCATCTGCGGCCAGTCCTGCTTCTCGATGCCGAGCTCGGAGACACCGGGGGCGGCGATCATGCAGTGGTCGATCGGCTGGACCTCGTGCGAGCGGTGCTTGCGCAGTCCGACCAGGCCGTCCTGGTCGATCGCGTACTGCACGCGGGTGCGCCAGGCCGGGACCTGACCCGGCGGGAGCTTGTCGCCCTCGGCCGGCATGACCGTGCCGTCCCAGCCGGCCTCCTCGGGCGTGAGGCCCGCCAGGCGCTGGAGCTGCTCGGCGATGACCTCGCCCTTGAGGCGGCGCTGGGCGCCGGGCTTGGCGTGCTGCCAGTCGCAGCCGCCGCACTTGCCGGGGCCGGCGTACGGGCAGGGGGCCTCGACCCGGTCCTTGGACGCCTCGACGACCGTGACCGCGTCGGCGCGCAGGAAGCGTGAGCCGCTCTCGCCCTCGGTGATCCGGGCGATGACCTTCTCGCCGGGCAGGGTGTGCCGCACGAAGAGCACCTGGCCCTCGTCGGTGCGGGCGATGCAGTGGCCGCCATGGGCGACGGGGCCGACCTCGACCTCGTACTCCCGGCCGATCAGGGACTCCCCGGCCTGCGTCTCCCCGGTCTGCGACGAGGTGGATTCGTTCTGCATGAGGGGGTGGCTCCAGAGGTCAGGAAGAGGGAAACGGCAAACGGCCGGACAACAGCCCACCAGTCTACGTGGGCCGAGCCCGGCCGCTTACCACAAGTGGGCCGCCACGTCAGCCCTTGCGGCTGGGCTCCTTGTGGTGCCGCCGTTCGACGGGGCCGCGGCGGACCGAACCCGGAGCGTTCCAGTCCGCACGCCTCCTGGCCCGGACCTTCGCCGCCTCGGAGGATTCCAGCTGGTAGGGCACCGAGGTCACCATCACACCCGGCGTGAAGAGGAGCCGGCCCTTGAGCCGCAGCGCGCTCTGGTTGTGCAGCAGGTGCTCGTACCAGTGGCCGACCACGTACTCGGGGATGTAGACGCTGATCACATCGCGCGGGCGGTCCTTGCGCAGGCTCTTGACGTACTCGATGACCGGCCGGGTCACCTCACGGTAGGGGGAGTCGAGGATCTTCAGCGGGATGTCGATGCCCCGCCGCTCCCAGTCCTCCTTGAGCGCCTTGGTCTCGGCCGGGTCGACGCTGATGGAGAGCGCCTCCAGCTGGTCCGAGCGCACCAGCTTGGCGTAGGCGAGCGCGCGCAGCGTGGGGCGGTGGATCCGGGAGACCAGGACGATGGAGTGGACCCGCGAGGGCCGGACGGTGTCGTCGGACGGGACGTCGGACGCGGCGATCTCCTCGGCGACCCGGTCGTAGTGCCTGCGGATCGCGGTCATCGTACCGAAGAAGATCACCATGCCCAGCAGCGCGACCCAGGCGCCATGGGTGAACTTGGTGGCCAGGACGACGACCAGGACCAGGCCGGTGAAGAACGCGCCGAAGGCGTTGATCGCCCGGGAGCGGATCATGTGCCGGCGCTTCGCCGGGTCCCTCTCCGTGCTCAGGTACCGGTTCCAGTGCCGCACCATGCCGGTCTGGCTGAGCGTGAAGGAGACGAAGACGCCGACGATGTAGAGCTGGATGAGCCGGGTCGAGTCGGCCCCGTAGATCCAGACGAGCAGGATCGCGGCCCCGGCGAGCAGCACGATGCCGTTGGAGAAGGCCAGCCGGTCCCCGCGGGTGTGCAGCTGGCGGGGCAGGTAGCGGTCCTGGGCGAGGATCGATCCGAGCAGCGGGAAGCCGTTGTACGCGGTGTTCGCGGCGAGGAAGAGCACGAGGGCGGTGGCCACCGCGAGGAAGACGAAGAGGAACGTGCCCTCGCCGAAGACCGCCGCGGCGACCTGGGAGATCACCGGGTCCTGGACGAAGCCCGCGCCCACCGCGGCGCCGTCGTGGATGAGGTCCTTCGCGGGGTTCTCGGCCATCTTCACGTCGGTGGCCATGGCGAGGCCGATGATCCCGCAGAACATGGTGACGGCCAGCAGGCCCATCGCGGCGAGGGTCGTCGCGGCGTTCTTGCTCTTCGGCTTGCGGAAGGCGGGGACGCCGTTGCTGATCGCCTCGACGCCGGTGAGGGCGGCGCAGCCGGAGGAGAAGGCGCGCAGGAGCAGGAAGACGAGTGCGAAGCCGGCCAGCCCCTGGTGCTCGGGCTTGATCTCGTAGTCCGAGGTCGGCGCGTGCATGGTGTCGCCGAGGGCCAGCCCCCGGAACGCGCCCCAGGCGATCATCGCGAAGACGCCCGCCACGAACAGGTACGTCGGGATGGCGAAGAGCTTGCCGGACTCCTTGACGCCGCGCAGGTTCATCAGCGTCAGCAGCACGATCGCCCCTATGGCGCAGAACGTCTTGTGCTCGATGACGAAGGGGATGGCGGAGCCGAGGTTCTCCACACCCGAGGAGATGGACACGGCGACGGTGAGGACGTAGTCGACGAGGAGGGCGCTGGCGACGGTCAGACCGGCCTTGGGGCCGAGGTTGGTGTTGGCGACCTCGTAGTCGCCGCCCCCGCTCGGATACGCACGGACGTTCTGCCGGTACGAGGCGACGACGGTGAACATCAGGACCACGACCGCCAGCGCGATCCACGGACTGAAGTGGTACGCCGACACGCCCGCGATGGACAGCACGAGGAGGACTTCTCCGGGTGCGTACGCAACGGAGGACAGGGGGTCGGATGCGAAGACGGGGAGCGCGATGCGCTTGGGGAGAAGCGTCTCCCCCAGCTTGTCGCTGCGCAGCGCCCGGCCGATCAGGATCCGTTTGGGCACGTCGGTCAGTTTGGACACGGGGAGGATCGTAAGCGCTCCCGGGACACGCCACCGAAGCACCACCCCCTCGGCGCCCGGAAAACCTTCATGATTACCCGTCCCCACCGGAAAAGTCCATGGATTCCTTAACGAAATCCTTGCGGCGCGGACGGTCCGGAGCCGGGGACCGCCCCCCTCCGTCCTGACGCCGTTCCCCTCCGCCCCGCAGCCGCTCCCCCGTGCGCGCCACTCCTCTTTTGCTCATCGGCCTGTGGGGTACGCACACTCGGATGAGGCGGCGTGCGCGCCGCCGCATAAGCTCATCCACGGGCAACGCCGAAGGTGGTTGCCCCGTTGTTTGCGCCGCAAGCTGAGAGAGAAGTGTGAGCAGGGTGTTTTCGCAGGTCATCCGGACGACCAGGACGGCGGGGTAGGCGCGAGGTGCACATCGTCATCATGGGCTGCGGGCGTGTCGGAGCCGCTCTCGCGCAGACCCTGGAGCAGCAGGGGCACACGGTCGCCGTGATCGACCAGGACCCCACGGCGTTCCGTCGGCTCGGTTCCGGATTCGGCGGCAGGCGGGTCAGCGGGGTCGGTTTCGACCAGGACACCCTGCGTGAGGCGGGGATCGAGGAGGCCGGAGCGTTCGCGGCCGTCAGCAGCGGGGACAATTCCAACATCATCGCCGCCCGGGTGGCCCGCGAGATGTTCGGCATCGAGAACGTCGCGGCGCGCATCTACGACCCACGGCGTGCCGAGGTCTACCAGCGTCTGGGCATCCCCACGGTCGCCACGGTCCGCTGGACGGCGGACCAGATGCTCCGGCGGCTGCTGCCGTCGGGCGCGGAGCCGTTGTGGCGCGACCCGAGCGGTGGTGTACAGCTCGCCGAGGTGCACACCACGCCGTCCTGGATCGGGCACAAGATCAGCACACTGCAGGAGGAGACGGGCGTCCGCGTCGCCTTCCTCACCCGGTTGGGTGAGGCCATACTGCCCACGTCGCAGACGGTTCTGCAGGAGGGCGACCTGGTCCACGTGATGATGCGTACGGACGAGATCGCGAAGGTCGAGGAGGCCTTTGCCGAAGGTCCCGAGGAGGGCGGTCACTGATGCGCGTCGCGATTGCCGGGGCCGGTGCGGTGGGCCGTTCCATCGCGGCCGAGCTCCTGGAGAACGGGCACGAGGTGCTGCTGATCGACAAGGCGCCGACCGCCATCTCGGTGGAGCGGGTCCCGATGGCCGAGTGGCTCCTCGCGGACGCCTGCGAGATCACGTCCCTCGACGAGGCGGCGCTCCAGCGGTGCAACGTCGTGATCGCCGCGACGGGTGACGACAAGGTCAACCTGGTCGTCTCGCTGCTCGCGAAGACGGAGTACGGCGTCCCGAGGGTCGTCGCCCGGGTGAACAACCCGAAGAACGAGTGGTTGTTCAACGAGTCCTGGGGCGTCGATGTGGCGGTCTCCACGCCGCGTCTGATGTCCGCCCTGGTCGAGGAGGCGGTGAGCGTCGGCGATCTGGTCCGGCTGCTGCGCTTCAGCCACGGCGACGCCAACCTGGTCGAGCTGACGCTGCCCCCGGAGTCGGCGCTGGCCGGTACCCGGGTGAGCGAGGTGGCCTGGCCCGAGGACACCTCGCTCGTCACGATCATCCGCGGCACGCGCGTGCTGACACCGAGCCCCGAGGAGACCCTGGAGGCCGGTGACGAGCTGCTGTTCGTGGCCGCCCAGGCACGCGAGGAGCAGCTGGAGGACCTGCTGTCGGTCCGCCGCGAGCCCTCCGAGGGCTGAGCAGGCATACGTACGCGAGGGGTCCCGGACCGGGTCGCCGGCCCGGACCCCTCGCGTACGTACTGCGGGTGTCAGAGGTCGTGGTTGCGGGCCTCCGCGGCCCGGGCGCTCTGCTGCGCCTTCCGGGCCTTCTCGGCCTGCTCCTCCGCCTCCATCTCGGCGAAGACGTCGATGGGCGGTGGCGCCTTGGCGAGGAACACCCAGGTCAGATACACCGCGAGCAGGAACGGCGGGATCTTGAGCGCGACCAGCACCCAGCCGAGCTGGGTGGTGTCGGCCCACCAGTACAGCGGGAAGAGGATCGCGCACTTGGCGAGCAGGATCAGCCCCCAGGCGTAACTGGCCTTGGCGTACGCCTTCTTGCGGCCGGGGTTCCTGGTCCGCCAGGAGAGGTTCTCCTTGAAGACCGGGCCGAGGATCAGACCGATCAGCGGCACCCCGGCGAGTGTCGTGACGAGGTACGCGAGGGCGAGCCCGAGGGTGTAGACCATGCCAGGGAGGTAGAAGTCCTTGGCCTCGCCCGTCATCTTCGCGAAGACCACACCGAAAGCCACGCCGAAGACACCGCTGAAGGCGTGCTTGACGGTGTCCTTGCGGACGAGCCGTACGACGACGAGGGCCACGGACACGGCCAGGGCGGCGATGGCCGAGGCCGTCAGGTCCCGGTCGACGGTGAAGATCGTGACGAAGAGCAGCCCGGGCAGGACTGTCTCCACCATGCCGCGCACGCCGCCGAAGGCCTCGAAGAGCGCGGCTTCCGTGACCGCCTTCGCGTCGGCGTCCTGCTGGTCGGTGCGGCGGGGCTGGTCCGTGTCGGACGTCGGCTTGTCGAGAGACGTCACCGGCTACTCCTTGCCGAGTGGTCGGAGTTCGTATTTGGGGTTGAACAGCACCCGGCGCCCGTGGCTCATGGCCATGCGGCCCGACGCGATGAGCTTGCGGCCCGGTTCGATGCCGACGATGGAACGCCGGCCCAGCCAGACCACGTCGAGCGGCGCGGTGCCGTCGAAGAGCTCCGCCTCCAGGGCGGGCACTCCGGCCCGCGGACGCAGGGTGACCGTCCGCAAGGTACCAGTGACCTTGACGATCTGGCGGTCCGTGCACTCGGAGATGCGCGTGCAGCCCGATGCGTGGGTGTCCTCCTGCAGCTCCTCGGACTCGAGGTCCTCCTGGGAGCTGGACAGCCGGCCGAGCATGCGGCGGAAGCGGCCGGACGGCCTCTCCGCCCTGCCTGGCTTCTCCGATCGGGGAACAGCACTCATACCCGAAGGGTACCGGTCCCCTGTGGTGAGGGCGGGCCCGCTCGCATGTCCCCCGGACGAGTGAAACGGATCAGTCCGGGACAGGCCGCCCCCGCTCGAAGCGATAGCCCATGCCCGGCTCGGTCACGAAGTGCCTGGGGTGTGAGGGGTCCGCCTCCAGCTTGCGGCGCAGCTGCGCCATGTAGACCCGCAGATAGTTGGTCTCGGTGCCGTACGAGGGCCCCCAGACCTCCTGGAGCAGCTGTTTCTGGCTGACGAGCCGTCCCGCGTTGCGGACGAGGACCTCCAGCAGGTGCCACTCCGTGGGCGTGAGCCGCACGTCGCGGCCCTCACGGTGGACCTTCTTCGCCGCCAGGTCGACGGTGAACCCCTCGGTCTCGACGATCCCCAGGTCGTCGCCGCCGTCCTGGCCGACCGGTTCCGCACGGCGCACGGCGGCGCGCAGCCGGGCCAGCAGCTCGTCCATGCCGAAGGGCTTGGTGACGTAGTCGTCGGCGCCGGCGTCCAGCGCCTCGACCTTCTCGTCGGAGGTGTGCCGGGCGGAGAGCACGAGGACCGGTACCCGGGTCCACCCGCGCAGCCCTCTGATCACCTCGACGCCGTCCATGTCCGGCAGTCCGAGGTCGAGGACGACCACGTCGGGGTGGCGCGCCGCCGCGAGCTGCAGGGCGGTGGCCCCGTCGGGCGCCGCGTCCACCTCGTACCTGCGCGCCTTCAGATTGATCACGAGCGCGCGCACGATCTGCGGCTCGTCGTCGACCACGAGCACCCGGGTCATCGCGGACCTGCCTTTCCGGAATACGTGTACGGGGCGGGCCCCGGGGATCTCATGAGGTGACGCGTGCGGGCGGCACGGGGCCGGCCCGCGCCTGTCCCGGAGCGGCCGTGAGGGTGAGGACCATGGTGAGCCCGCCGCCGGGGGTGTCCTCGGCGTCCAGGGTGCCGCCCATGCACTCCACGAAACCGCGGGCGACGGCGAGTCCGAGGCCGACTCCGGCGCCGCGCGGAGCGTCGCCGTACCGCTGGAACGGCTCGAATATGCGTTCCTTGGCCTCGTCGGGGACACCGCGGCCCCGGTCGGCGACGCGGAGCTCGATCCGTGCGCCCAGGGCGCTGGCGGCGACGGTGACGCGTTCTTGGCCGGGACTGTACTTGACGGCGTTCTCGACGATGTTGGCGACGGCCCGCTCCAGCAGCCCCGGGTCCACGGCGACCATGGGCAGTGTCTCGGGGATGTCCAGGTCGACGCTGCCCTCCGGGACGCCGCCGAGTGCCATCGGGACGACCTCGTCGAGGTCGAGCTCGCGGATCAGCGGGGTGACCGTGCCGGTCTGCAGGCGCGACATGTCGAGCAGATTGCCGACCAGGTGGTCCAGACGGTCGGCGCCCTCCTCGATGGCCGCGAGGAGCTCCGCCTCGTCCTCGTCGGACCAGGAGACGTCGTCGGAGCGCAGGGAGCTCACCGCGGCCTTGATGGCGGCCAGCGGAGTGCGCAGGTCGTGGCTGACGGCGGCGAGCAGCGCGGTCCTGATCCGGTTGCCCTCGGCCAGGCGCCTGGCAGCCTCCGCCTCCCCCACCAGGCGCTGCCGGTCCAGTACGACGGCGGCCTGTGCGGCGAAGGCGCCGAGGACCCTGCGGTCCTCCGCGGGCAGCACGCGGCCGGAGAGTGCCAGCGCCATGTGGTCGCCGATGGGCATGTCCACGTCCGCGTCGTCGGGCCGGGCCACCGGCGCGGGCCCGACGGATCCGGCGCACGTCCAGGGATCGACGTCGCTCTGCCGCTCCAGGAGGGCGACGGATTCCATGCCGAAGGTCTCGCGGACCCGGCCCAGCAGGGCGTCCAGGGCCGTCTCGCCCCGCAGGACGCTCCCGGCGAGCGTCGAGAGGATCTCCGACTCCGCCCGCAGCCGTGCCGCCTGATGGGTGCGCCGGGCCGCGAGGTCGACCACGGAGGCGACCGCGACCGCCACCGCGAAGAAGATCACGATGGCGACGAAGTTCTCCGGGTCCTGGACGGTCAGGGTGTGGGTCGGCGGTGTGAACCAGTAGTTCAGGAGAAGCGAACCGGCGGCGGCCGAGGCGAGCGCGGGTGCCAGGCCTCCGAGCAGGGCCGCGGCGACGGTCAGGAAGAGGAAGAGCAGGACGTCGTTGGCGAGTCCGGGCCCGTTCTCCAGGCTGTACAGGAGAAGTGCCAGGAGGACCGGCCCGCCGACCCCCGCCACCCAGCCGGACACGATCCGGGTGCGGCTGAGCCGGGCGCCGCGTGCGATGGGCAGTCCGCGCCCCTTGGCGACCTCTTCGTGCGTGACGATGTGCACGTCGAGGTCGGGGCCCGACTCTCGGGCGACGGTGGCGCCGACCCCGGGGCCGTAGATGTACTGCCAGGTCTTGCGGCGGCTGGAGCCCAGGACGATCTGGGTGGCGTTCACACCCCGGGCGAAGGCGAGGAGAGCGAAGGGTATGTCGTCACCGATGACGTGGTGGAAGGTGCCCCCGAGGTCCTCGACGAGCGTGCGCTGGACCGCGAGCTCCTTGGGCGAGGCGGAGGTCAGTCCGTCGCTGCGGGCGATGTATACCGCGAGGATCTCGCTGCCGGAGCCCTTGGCGGCCATCCGTGAGGCGCGGCGGATGAGTGTGCGGCCCTCGGGCCCGCCGGTCAGTCCGACGACGATGCGCTCCCGGGCCTGCCACGGGGCGCTGATGTCGTGTTCGCCGCGGTACTGCTGGAGGTACTCGTCGACCCTGTCGGCGACCCAGAGGAGGGCCAGCTCGCGCAGGGCGGTGAGGTTGCCGGGGCGGAAGTAGTTGGACAGGGCCGCGTCGACCTTGTCGGACTGGTAGATGTTGCCGTGGGCCATGCGGCGGCGCAGCGCCTGGGGCGACATGTCGACGAGTTCGATCTGGTCGGCGCGGCGGGCGACCTCGTCGGGGATGGTCTCCTGCTGGCGCACGCCCGTTATCGACTCCACGACGTCGCCGAGGGACTCCAGGTGCTGGATGTTGACGGTGGAGACCACGTCGATGCCGGCCCTGAGCAGCTCCTCGACGTCCTGCCAGCGCTTGGCGTTGCGGGAGCCCGGCACGTTGGTGTGGGCGAGTTCGTCGACGAGGGCGACGGCCGGCGCCCGCTCCAGGACGGCGTCGACGTCCATCTCGGAGAAGACGGCCGAGCGGTGTTCTATGTCGCGCCGGCGGATCTGCTCCAGGCCGCGCAGCAGCACCTCGGTGCGCGGCCGGCCGTGGTGCTCCACGAAGGCGACGACGCAGTCCGTGCCCCGCTCCACCCGGCGGTGGGCCTCGGACAGCATCGCGTACGTCTTGCCGACGCCGGGCGCCGCGCCCAGGTAGATCCGAAGCTTGCCGCGTGCCATGGCCCCATTGTCTTCTCTGAACCGGCCGCCGCAGATGCGGGAGCCGGTGTCGAAGCTACCCCGAAGGTTTCCGGCATACGGGGTCAGGGCCGGGCGCCGGCTCCGTATTGACGGGATTCTGATGCCGAGCCGGTGCCCACGGACGTCAGGCCCTGCGCCTGCTCGACGATGTGCCCGTCACTGAGCTCCAGGACCCGGTCGGCGAAGCCGAGCAGCTGGGGGTCGTGGGTGGCGACGAGGACGGTGACGCCCTCGCTGCGCACCACGGCCCGCAGCAGCTGCATGACCGCGAGTCCGGTCTCCGCGTCGAGCTGCCCGGTGGGCTCGTCGGCGATCAGGAGGGCCGGCCTGTTGGCGAGCGCGCGGGCGATGGCGACACGCTGCTGCTGGCCGCCGGAGAGTTCCCCGGGGCGCTGCCCTGCGTGGTCGCCGAGTCCCACCAGGGAGAGCAGCAGCGCCACCCGCTCCTCACGCTCGTGAGGAGCGGTCCTGCGCAGGCGCATGGGTACGCCGACGTTCTCCGCCGCGGTCAGGATCGGGATCAGGCCGAACGACTGGAAGATGAAGCCGATCCTGTCCCTGCGCAGCTCCAGCAGTCCGTCCTCGCCGAGACCGGAGAGGTCGGTGCCGCCCACGGTGATCCGGCCCCTGTCCGGTGTGTCGAGGCCGCCGACGAGATTGAGCAGGGTGGTCTTGCCCGACCCGGAGCGGCCCTTGAGGGCGACGAGCTCTCCGCGGGCGATCTCGAAGGAGATCCCCCGCAGGGCGTGCACGGCCGCCGCGCCGGTCCCGTACGAGCGGTGCAGGTCCTCGATCCGCACCATGGGGCCCTCGTCCGGGCTCTCGGACGGGGCGGTGGCGCTCCGTGTCATCGCTCTCCCCCGTGCGTACGGATTCCTCGGCAGCCGCCAGTATGTGCATGCGGTACCCGGTGGGGCAACGGAAAGGCCGGTGGGCCGCACCCCCTCCCCGGGGTGCGGCCCACCGGCCCGGAGAATCCGGGGGCGCTCAGCGCACCTCGGTGATCTCGGGCCCACGCTGGAGCTGGCCCATGCCTCCGGAGAACTTCGAACCCTCCTGGTCCTCCTGCTGTACGCCCTCGGGCACCATCTGGGCGTCGTTGGGAAGCTTGAGGACGATCGGGTCACGCGGGGCCATCGGGCCGTCGCCGCGGACGACGACCGTGTCCCGGAAGACGGTCTCCAGCAGCCCGGCGGCCTCCGGCTGCACCGCGCCCTGGCCGGAGATCACTCCGCGCAGGAACCAGCGCGGCCCGTCGACGCCGACGAAGCGCACCAGCTGCACGCCGGTCTTGCCGTCCGGAAGCTGTACGGGGACCTGAGCACGCAGTTCCCAGCCCAGCGGCCCCTCGACCTCGTCGATGACCCCGCCCTGCTGGGTGATGCCGGAGGCGATCTCCTCGCGCACCTCGCCCCAGATGCCCTCCTTCTTGGGGGCGGCGAAGGCCTGCAGCTGGACCGCGCTGTCGCGCAGCACGACGGTGGCCGCGACGATCGCGTCACCGGCGACCTCCACCCGGAGCTCCATGCCCTCGACCCCGGGCACGAAGATGCCGCCCAGGTCCACCCGGCCCTCGCCGGGCCGGGAGACCTCGGAGATGTCCCACGGCCCGTCGGGGCGGGGGGCCGGTGGAAGGTTCGTGCGGCGAGAGCCGTTCCCGGCCGCGGTGTCGTCGAGCTCGTCGGCGACCTGCTCGGTCTCGCGCGCTTCGTCCACCGTGTCCTTGGCGGAACCACTGTTCTTGCGACGTCCGAACACGTCAACGTCCTTCCCGGTCGGATACGACCGAAGCGTAGCTGTTCCCACCCTGGGTGTTACCGCCCGTGACGCCGTCCACGGCGGCGTGGCCGCCGGTGGATCCGAAGCCCCCCTCGGCCCGCGCCGAGCCGGGGAGCTCCGTCACCTCGTGGAAGCGCACCTTCTCGACCTGCTGGACGACCAGTTGGGCAATCCGGTCGAACCGTTCGAACCTCACGGTCTCGCGTGGGTCGAGATTGACCACGATGACCTTGATCTCTCCACGGTACCCGGCATCGACCGTCCCTGGGGCGTTCACGAGGGCCACTCCGCAGCGGGCCGCGAGGCCCGAACGGGGGTGCACGAAGGCGGCGTAGCCGTCGGGCAGCGCGATCGACACCCCGGTGGGGAGCACCGCCCGTTCGCCCGGCCCGAGTTCGGCGGCCTCGGTGGTGACCAGATCGGCGCCCGCGTCACCGGGGTGCCCGTAGCCGGGAATCGGCACGTCCGGGTCGACCCGGCGGATGAGCACGTCGACGGGATGCCGCATCAGGGGTTCACCTCGAAGGCACGGGCACGCCGCACCTGGTCCGGGTCGGACATGGCCGCCTGGATCTCCTCCGGCCGCCCGTTGTCGATGAAGTGGTCGACCTTGACCTCGATGAAGAGGGCCTCCGCACGGACCGCGACGGGCCCCTCGGGGCCCTCGGTCCTGCCCGTGGCCCGGCAGTAGATCTTCCGGCCGTGGACGGCGGTGACCTCGGCCTCCAGGAAGAGCACCGTGCCCACCGGTACCGGCAGGACGTAGTCGGTCTCCAGCCGCCCGGTCACCGCGATGACCCGCAGCAGCCAGCTCAGCGCGCCGAGCGTCTCGTCCAGCGCCGTGGCCAGGACACCGCCGTGCGCCAGTCCCGGGGCACCCTGGTGAGCGGGTTTCACGGTGAATTCGGCGGTGACGTCCACGCCCTCTCCGGCCGTCGCCCGGAGGTGCAGTCCGTGCGGCTGTCCGCCGCCACAGCCGAAACAGTGTTCGTAGTGGGAGCCGAGGATCTCTCCGGGCGCGGGGGCGTCGGGGTGCCGGACCGGCTTCACCGCGCCGGCCGGGGGCGTCAGACGTGCAGATGTTCCACTCACAGGCGCAGACCTTACCCGCGCCGCCTGCCGCGGGGTGCGCCGTGCCAAGCTTGCTTTCATGCAGCCTTCCGCACCCTCCTTCGACGAACGTCTCACCGCACCCCGTTCGTGGTGGCTCATCGCTCTCGGGATCGGCGTCGCCTGTGCGCTGATGCTCCTGCCGCTCGGCACCCTGCCCATGCTCGGCGGCCTGGTCGCCGGCACGGCCGCGGCCTGCGCGGGCGTGAGCTCGTACGGCTCCGCGCGCATCCGGGTCGTGGCGGGCGCCCTCGTCGCGGGCGATGCCCGGATCCCCTTGGAAGCGCTCGGCGACGCCGAGGTGCTGGAGGGGGAGGAGGCGCGCGCCTGGCGTTCGTACAAGGCGGATCCCCGCGCGTTCATGCTGCTGCGCAGCTATGTCCCGACGGCGGTGCGGGTGAAGGTCACGGACCCGGCAGACCCGACGCCGTACGTCTATCTGTCGACCCGGGAGCCGCAGGCCCTGGTGGCGGCCCTCGCGCCCGTACCCGCCTGAGCGGTCAGCGACCGGGGTCGTCCAGGCCCTCGGGGAGTTCCTCGGCGGGCTTCGCGGGCTGTTCCAGCGGAGGGAGCTCCGGGAGGCGGTCCCAGGGCACCTGGTGGCGCCGCAGGTCGTTCCTGACCCGGTCGGCGAGCTTTCTGGTGTCCCGTCGGTTCATCAGCGCGCCGACGACGGCACCGACCATGAACGGGAGGAGGTTCGGCAGGTCGCGCACGGTGCGCTTCATGATCTGCTGACGCAGTTCGCGCTTCATCTGCCCGCCCAGCGCCGCGTTGAGCGTGGAAGGGCGTGAGACGTCGATGCCGCGTTCCTCGGTCCAGGACGTCAGATACGCGGTGCTGCGCTGGCCGAGGTTTCCCGGCGGGCGCCGGCCGTAGACCTCGTGGAGCTCGGCGACGAGCTTCATCTCGACGGCGGCCACTCCGGTGATCTCGGCTGCCAGCTCGGCGAGCATGGCGGGTGGTACGGGCATCATCGCCGCCGCCCCGATGCCGGCGCCGACGGTCGCGGTGGCGTTGCAGGCGCCCGCGACGAGTTTGTCGGCGAGTTCTTCGGGGCCCAGCCCCGGGAACTGTTCGCGCAGGGTGGCGAGATCCCGCACGGGGATGCGGGGAGCCGCGCCGATGATGCGGTCGGCGATCAGGCCGACTGCGGCGGTGGCGCTCTCCCGGCTCCTGCGTGCGCCTCGTTTCAGTGTGTGCAGACGGGCGGAGCCCTTGGGGAGTCCGGCCGGTCCGGTCTGTCCGGGCCCTGGCGGGGAGCCGTCCGCCGTCGCCGCTTCGAGCGAGGCCGGGCGGCCCCGCTCGTCGTCAGGTGTACTGCCGGGAGAGGCCGGCAGGGCGGCCTGCTGCTCGGCAGTGGGGCTTTCGCCCTCTGCCGGGCCTGTGCCGCCCTGATGTGCCTCCGACGACCTCGTGCGCCGCAAGCGCAGCTTCCGGAACGGTGTGTCGCCTGCCACGGCCGGCTGCCCTCAGTCGCAGTCGCGGCAGATGGGCTGGCCGTTCTTCTCCCGCGCCAGCTGGCTCCGGTGGTGCACGAGGAAGCAGCTCATGCAGGTGAACTCATCGGCCTGCTTGGGCAGGACCCGCACGGCCAGCTCTTCGTTGGACAGGTCCGCGCCGGGCAGTTCCAGTCCTTCTGCCGCGTCGAACTCGTCCACGTCGACGGCGGATGCCGTCTTGTCGCTCCGACGAGCCTTGAGCTCTTCGAGGCTGTCCTGGTCCACGTCGTCGTCGGTCTTGCGTGGGGTGTCGTAATCCGTTGCCATGTCGCTCTCCCCCTCATGGGTGTCTGCGGTGTCTCAGCGCACGTAACGCGTGAGAGGCCGGACTTGTGCCCGACCTGAGGCGGAGATTTTGCCTCACATCAAGGTCTGTTACTCAATCGACACCCAACCGGATCTCTCGTGAGCGATCAGCTTGGGTGGCGATGGGGACCGTACACGGTCCGATTACTGCGGTTCGCGGGCGCCACCCCGTGTACTTCCCGTGATACCGACCCCCGGAAACCCGGACGTTTCCAGGCTTTCGGGCAGAGATGCGGTCACGGAGAGTGGAGGGGCGGAGATTTGCTTCTGTGATCGATCACACAGGGGTGGAACGGAAGAACTGTGCAAAAATTCCGCCCAAAGCGAACAAGGCGATCCGATGCGGCTTCACACCGTGAAACCTCTCAGGCCGGCAGGGTGACACGCATCACGAGACCGCCGCCTTCGCGGGGCTCCGCGATGATACGGCCTCCATGGGCCCGCGCGACGGATCGCGCGATCGACAGGCCGAGCCCGACCCCCTTGTCGCTGCCCGTGCGCTCCGTGCGCAACCGCCGGAAAGGTTCGAAGAGGTTGTCGATCTCGTAGGCGGGAACCACGGGCCCGGTGTTCGAGACCACCAGGAGCGCCTGCCCGTGCTGGAGCTCCGTGGTGACCTCCACCCAGCCGGCCTCCGCCACGTTGTAGCGCACGGCGTTCTGGACGAGGTTCAGCGCGATGCGCTCCAGGAGCACCCCGTTGCCCTGGACGACGGCCTGGGCGCGCTCGCCGCGCACCTCGACCCCCTTCGCCACCGCCTCGGCACTGGCCTGGTCGATCGCACGGTCGGCGACCTCGGCGAGGTCCACGGGTTTGCGTTCGATGATCTGGTTGTCGCTGCGGGCCAGCAGCAGCAGCCCTTCGACCAGCTGCTCGCTGCGTTCGTTGGTCGCCAGGAGCGTCCTGCCGAGCTGCTGGAGCTCCGTGGGGGCACCGGGGTCGGAGAGGTGCACCTCCAGCAGGGTGCGGTTGATCGCCAGCGGGGTGCGCAGCTCGTGCGAGGCGTTGCCCACGAACCGCTGCTGGGCGGTGAAGGCCCGCTCGAGCCGGTCCAGCATCTCGTCGAAGGTGTCGGCGAGCTCCTTCAGCTCGTCGTCCGGCCCGTCCAGCTCGATCCGCCGGGTCAGGTCCGTGCCGGCGACCCTGCGGGCGGTGCGGGTGATCCTGCCCAGCGGGGACAGGACCCGGCCGGCCATGGCGTAGCCGAAGGCGAAGGCGATGATGCTGAGCCCCACGAGAGCCAGCAGCGCCCTGTTCAGCAGGCTGTCGAGGGCATGCTGCCGCTGCGCCGCGGTGCAGTCCTTGATGGCCTCGTTGAGCTGGCTGTTGTTCAGCGCCGCACCGAGCTGCGGGCACATGTCGCTGGAGATCTGCACATTGGTGCCCTTGACCTGGAATTCCAGGCCGCCGGCGTCGCTCAGGGCCTGCGCCGCCAGCATGTAGATGATCGAGAGCAGCAGGATGCCCGCGATCAGGAACATACCGCCGTACAGCAGCGTGAGCCGTATCCGGATGGTGGGGCGCAGCCAGGGATACGGCGATTCCTGCGGTTTCGGTTCCCAGGTCGGCTTCGGAGGCGCCTTCATGGGTGCGGGGGAGGCTGCCATCACGCCCTCAGATCCGGTATCCGGAGCCGGGGACGGTGACGATGACGGGGGGCTCGCCGAGCTTGCGGCGCAGGGTCATGACGGTGACGCGCACCACGTTGGTGAACGGGTCGGTGTTCTCGTCCCATGCCTTCTCCAGCAGCTGCTCGGCCGAGACGACCGCGCCCTCGCTGCGCATCAGGACCTCCAGGACGGCGAACTCCTTCGGGGCGAGCTGGATCTCCTGCTCACCCCGGAAGACCTCGCGGCGGTTGGGGTCGAGCTTGATGCCGGCCCGCTCCAGCACGGGTGGCAGCGCGACCGTGGTGCGGCGCCCCAGGGCGCGGACCCGCGCCGTCAGCTCGCTGAAGGCGAAAGGTTTGGGCAGGTAGTCGTCCGCGCCGAGCTCCAGGCCTTCGACCCGGTCGCTGACGTCACCGGACGCGGTGAGCATGAGCACCCTGGTGGGCACACCGAGTTCGACGATCCTTCGGCAGACGTCGTCCCCGTGCACGACCGGGAGGTCCCGGTCCAGCACGACGACGTCGTAGTCGTTGACCCCGACGCGCTCGAGAGCCGCCGCTCCGTCGTAGACGACGTCGACGGCCATGGCCTCCCGGCGCAGCCCGGTGGCCACCGCATCGGCGAGCAGCTGCTCGTCCTCGACGACGAGTACGCGCACGGCGCAGTCCTTCCGTAGATCTTCGAAAAAACGGCGAGCGGCCCTCGTTCCGGCCGCTCGCCGCACGTCGGCGGCACCGACTGTGCGCGTCCATCCTGCCCGTAACACGCATAAACCGGCGGTAAGGCGACGCGGCACGGCCGCTGCTCCGGGGTGATCGACCGGATTTCCGGGCCTGTTGAGGTTTCTCGCGGATCGGCGGTGGGGAGGACGCTCTCACACCCGCGATCACGCCTGCACATGGCGTACCACAGCCCGTCCTGCATCCAGAGGGACTGCGTGATCACCCGCACTCCGGCCGACGAGCCGGAGGACCACCGGGCACACCCCCGTGCCACCGACCCACGACGAGGGGGCGCTTCATGGACGCTTTCACAGCAGGTCTGCTGCAACGGATCAGGACCACCGAGTCCGACCTCACGAGGGCTCGCGAGACGGGCGACGACTTCCTCGCGGATGTCGAGCAGGGAGAGCTGGACGACCTGCACCGCCTCGCCGCCGAGCACGGCGTGGAAATCGGCGCCACCAGCGTCTGAGCCGCCGCAGGAGGGCCCCGGGAGCCGCCACGGCTCTCCGGGGCCCTCTCCTCGTTACGGCACCCTTCCTGGGCGCCCGCAGCAGCTCGGGGAGGGCACCGGTCAGTCGTGCCAGGCTCCCAGCTCCTCGAGCAGGGCCTGCAGCGGCTCGAAGACGCCGGGGGTGGCCGCCACCGTCAGATCCCCGTCCGGCGGCAGACCGGGCCTTCCGCCGGTGAGCGCGCCGGCCTCCCGGGCGATGAGGTCGCCGGCCGCCACGTCCCACGGGTGCAGGCCCCGCTCGTAGTAGCCGTCGAGCCGGCCGGCAGCCACGTCGCAGAGCTCGATGGCGGCGGAGCCCCCGCGCCGGACGTCACGCAGCAGCGGAATCAGCTGCCGGGCCACGGCCGCCTGGTGGTCGCGCACCCCGGTGACGTAGTTGAAACCGGTCGCCACCAGCGCCTGGTCGAGGGGGGCCGTGGGGCGGCAGCTCAGTGCCTCCCCGTTCCCGTACGCGCCGCCCCCGAGCACCGCGTGGAACGTCTCACGCCTCATCGGGGCCTCGACCACGCCGACGACCCGTTCGCCGTCGCGCTCGGCGGCGATGGAGACGGACCAGGTCGGAAGACCGTAGAGGTAGTTCACCGTGCCGTCGAGCGGGTCGATGACCCACCGGATGCCGCTGCTGCCCTCGGCACTGGCGCCCTCCTCCCCGAGGAAGCCGTCGGCGGGACGGTGCTCGGAGAGGTAGCCGGTGATCAGCTTCTCCGCCCGGATGTCCATCTCGGTGACGACGTCGATCGGGCTGGACTTCGTCGCGGCCACCCCGAGGTCGGCGGGACGGCCGTCGCGCAGCAGCGCGCCGGCCCGGCGGGCCGCCTCCAGGGCGAGTTCGAGCAGGTCGGACAGCAGGGGGTCGGTCACAGCGCTCCAGACGTGGTCGCGGGGCCGGGGCGGGCGTGTCGGTGCCCGCGCGGCAGGGAAAGCGGCGGTCGCCGGCGGTCAGAACGGGCTGTCGGCGCCGGCGGCGGCGGGTTTGAGGGCCCTGGCGGGGCAGCAGCCGACCGGGCAGAGGTCGTGGGAGGGGCCGAGCGCGCCCAGGGCGCACGGCGTGACCGGGCGGTCCTGTTCGGCGGCGGCGCGCTCCAGGAGGAGTTCACGCACGGCGGCGGCGAACCGGGGGTCCGCGCCCACCGTCGCGGAGCGGCGCACCGGGAGTCCGAGCCCTGCGGCTTTCGCGGTGGCCTCCGTGTCGAGGTCGTACAGCACCTCCATGTGGTCCGAGACGAAGCCGATGGGGGCCATGACGACCGCCGGGACGCCCGTGCCGTGGAGTGTTTCCAGGTGGTCGCAGATGTCGGGCTCCAGCCACGGGATGTGCGGTGCGCCGCTGCGCGACTGGTAGACGAGCTGCCACGGGTGGTCGACGCCCGTCTCCTCCCGTACGGCCTCGGCGATCAGCCGGGCCACCTCCAGGTGCTCGGCGACGTACGAGCCGCCGTCGCCGTGTGTCTCCACCGGTCCCGAGGTGTCGGCCGCGGAGGTCGGGATGGAGTGCGTCGTGAACGCGAGGTGAGCTCCCGCCCTGACGTCCTCGGGAAGGTCGGCCAGCGACGCCAGCACGCCGTCCGCCATGGGGCGCACGAAGCCCGGGTGGTTGAAATAGTGCCGGAGCTTGTCCACGCGGGGCACCGGAAGCCCTTCCGCCTCCAGTGCGGACAGCGACTCCGCCAGGTTCTCGCGGTACTGCCGGCAGCCGGAGTAGGAGGCGTAGGCGCTGGTGGCGAGCACGGCGATCCGGCGGTGCCCGTCCGTGACCATCTCGCGGAGGGTGTCGGTGAGGTACGGGGCCCAGTTGCGGTTGCCCCAGTACACCGGGATCTCCAGGCCGTGGTCCGCGAAGTCCCTGCGCAGGGCGTCGAGCAGCGCCCTGTTCTGCGCGTTGATCGGACTCACACCACCGAAGAGGAAGTAGTGCTTGCCGACCTCTTTCAGCCGTTCTTCGGGGATGCCCCGGCCGCGCGTCACGTTCGCCAGGAACGGGACCACGTCGTCGGGGCCTTCGGGCCCTCCGAAGGAGAGCAGCAGCAGGGCGTCGTAGGGAGCGGGATCACGCAGATCGGACATGTACCCGATCCTGCCACCCGCCTCAGGCGGTGCGGCAACCGCCACCGGTGGCTCACGGGCCCCCGTAAGCTGTATCAGCCGTTGCACACCTGACAGGCTTCTCCGGAGTCCCCTTGCCCAGCCCCTACCGCGCCATCTTCGCCGCTCCCGGCAGCCTCGAGTTCTCGGCCGCCGGATTCTTCGGCCGGATGCCGCTCTCCATGATGGGGATCGGCGTGGTGACGATGGTCTCCCAGCTGACCGGCCGTTACGGGCTGGCGGGTGCGCTCTCCGCGACGCTCGCCATGGCTGCGGCCGTCATGGGGCCGCAGGTCTCCCGGCTGGTCGACCGGCACGGGCAGCGCCGTGTGCTGCGTCCCGTCACGCTGTTCGCGGCCGCGTCGGTCGCGGGGCTGCTGGTCTGCGCCCAGCAGGGGCTGCCCGACTGGACCCTCTTCGTCTTCGCCGCGGGAGCCGGCTGCGTCCCGAGTGTGGGGTCGATGGTCCGGGCGCGCTGGGCGGAGATCTACCGGGGGGCCGGGCGCCCGCTGCACACCGCGTACGCGTGGGAGTCGATCGTCGACGAGGTGTGCTTCATCTTCGGGCCCATCGTCTCCATCGGCCTGTCCACGGCCTGGTTCCCGGAGGCCGGTCCGCTGATCGCCGGTGTGTTCCTGGTGACCGGGGTCTTCTGGCTGACGGCCCAGCGTGCCACCGAGCCCCGGCCGCACCCGAAGGAGCACCACACGGACGGTTCGGCCCTGCGCTCGTCCGGGCTCCGGGTGCTGGTGATCACCTTCGTCGCCACCGGGGCGATCTTCGGGGCGGTGGACGTGGTGACGGTGGCCTTCGCCGAGGAGCGCGGCCACAAGGCGGCGGCCAGTCTCGTGCTGGCTGTCTACGCCCTGGGTTCCTGCCTCGCCGGAGCGGTCTTCGGCCTGTTGCGCCTGCGGGGGAAGCCGTCCACCAGGTGGCTGGTGGGGGTGTGCGCGATGGCCGTGAGTATGATCCCCCTCCAACTGGCCGGGAGCCTGCCGTTCCTGGCCGTGGCGCTCTTTGTCGCGGGCCTCGCCATCGCACCGACGATGGTCACCACGATGGCCCTCGTCGAACAGCACGTACCGCGCGCCCAGCTGACCGAGGGCATGACCTGGACCAGTACCGGACTCGCGGTCGGAGTGGCGCTCGGCTCCTCTGCCGCAGGCTGGGTGGTCGACGCCTCGGGGGCCGGGGCGGGGTACGCGGTGCCCGTCGTGGCGGGAGCGCTCGCGGCCGCGGTGGCGCTCCTGGGGTATCGCCGGCTCGCGGAGCCGGGGCCTACGGGAGGGCGCGGGGAAGATGACCGACACCTACGCACGGACGGCGAACACGTGGCGTAACTGGGCGGGGAACGTCACCGCCAGGCCGGCGCGCGTGGAGACCCCCGCGTCCGTCGACGAGCTCGCCGAGGTGCTCCGCAGGGCGTCCGAGGACGGTCTGAGGGTCAAGCCCGTGGGCACCGGTCACTCGTTCACCGCGACCGCGGCCACCGACGGGGTCCTCATACGCCCGGATCTGCTCACCGGCATCCGTGGCATCGACCGCAGGGCGATGACCGTGACGGTCGAGGCCGGCACCCCGCTGAAGCGCCTCAACGCCGCGCTGGCCCGGGAGGGGCTCTCCCTCACCAACATGGGCGACATCATGGATCAGACGGTCGCCGGGGCCACCTCCACGGGCACCCACGGCACCGGCCGCGACTCGGGGTCGATCTCCGCGCAGATCCGCGCCCTGGAACTGGTCACGGCCGACGGCACCGTGTTGCGCTGCTCGGCGGGCGAGCACCCGGACGTCTTCGCGGCAGCACGGATCGGTCTCGGGGCACTCGGCGTGGTCACCGCGGTCACCTTCGCGGTGGAGCCGGTCTTCCTGCTCACGGCCCGCGAGGAGCCGATGACCTTCGACCGGGTCACGACCGATTTCGATCAGCTGGTCACGGAGAACGAGCACTTCGAGTTCTACTGGTTCCCGCACACCCGTAACTGCAACACCAAGCGCAACAACCGGAGCGCGGGCCCCGCGGCTCCGCCCGGTCGGGTCAGCGGCTGGATCGAGGACGAGCTCCTCTCCAACGGGATGTTCCAGGTCGCCTGTTCGGTCGGCCGGGCGGTCCCGGGAGCCATCCCCTCCCTCGCCCGGATCTCCAGCCGCGCCCTGTCGGCCCGCATGTACACCGACATCCCGTACAAGGTGTTCACGAGCCCCAGGCGAGTGCGCTTCGTCGAGATGGAGTACGCCCTGCCGCGCGAGGCGGCGGTCGAGGCACTGCGTGAGCTGAAGGCCATGGTGGAGCGTTCACCGCTGCGGATCAGTTTCCCGGTGGAGGTCCGTACGGCGCCCGCGGACGACATCGCGCTCTCCACGGCCTCGGGCCGGGAGAGCGCGTACATCGCGGTGCATCTGTACCGGGGTACGCCGTACCGGGCCTACTTCACGGCAGTCGAGCGGATCATGACGGGATACGACGGACGTCCGCACTGGGGCAAGATCCACACCCGGGACTCCGGTCACCTCGCCGGGGCCTACCCCCGGTTCGGCGAGTTCACCGCCCTACGGGACCGGCTCGACCCGGGACGGATGTTCGCCAACGACTACCTCCGCCGCGTGCTGGGGGACTGAGGCCGCGGGGAAACAACGTCCGGATCACCGCTCCCCGCCCGTCCCGGCCGTGTCCCCGCCCCGCTGGTCCGGGCCCTCGCCGGCTCCCGTCGGGTCCGGTGAGGCCGGAGTGGTGCCGTCGGTGTCCGGGGTGGCCGGGGTGCTGGATTCCGGGGTCGCGGCGCCGCCGGACACCGGAGGGGTGGGTGCGGGGCCGACGGCCGGGCCGTCACCGCCGGAGGGGTCGGGCCGTGCGCTTCGGCCCTCTCCCTGGTCCGCGCCGGGCGTCCTGGTGCTCCCGTCACCCGGCACGCCGACGTCACCGTCCTCGTCCCCCTCGCCCCCCTCGTCCTCCTGGCCCGTGCCGCCCGAGGGCGAGGGGGACGGCGAGGCCGGCGCTCCATGCCGCTCGCCGCTCACGACGGAACCGACGGTCGTCCCTCCGTTGCCCCCCAGGTCGTGCCCGGACGCCATCTCGTACGCGGTGATGCCGGCCATCGACAGGACGAAGACCCCGGCGGCCGCGAGGGCCGATCGCTTCCAGCCCCGGACACGGGTGCCGTGCGTACGGGCGTCGGAGTACGGATCGTCCGCGGACGCGTCGCCGAGGTGCGCGGCCCCGTGGCCCGCCTCGCCCGGCCGGGCATGCCGCAGCACCGTGGTGCGCTCCACGCCCGGCTCCGCCCTGCGCAGCACCGTGGTGCGGTCCGCGTCGGACTCCGCCCTGCGCAGCACCCTCGTCGCGTCGTCCTGCGGCCGCTGCGGCGCGGGAGACGTCTCACGGGTGTGCACGGTCACCTGACGGCCCGCCGGGTTCTTCACCTGGACGGTGACCTCGCGGATCTGCTCGCCGGTACGACGGAAGAAGTGCTGGAAGACCGAGCCCCCGCAGGTGGCCACCACGCTCATCACGCCCGCGCCGGCGATGGTTCCGTACACACCGAGCTGCGAGGCCATCACCGCCGCCGCGACCGCCGCCACGGCGCTGCCCGCAACCTGCGGCAGGCTCAGATCTATGCGCCCTTCCTTACGTTCCGCATCACTCCGCGGCTTCTGAACCATGATCAGCCCTTGATCGACAACTACCCCACCTTGCACCAAGAAGGGACATGTGGGCGAATCAGATAGTTCCGATTCTGGAGATTCTGTGAATCAGCCCACGCATCGCGGGCATACCGCGGACAACGGGACAACCCGGCTCCCGCGCCCGGCGGGAACTTCGACGGCGCGCCGGTCCACCCAGGTGGCCCGAATGGAGTACTGTGGCGAGCCCTGGGGCCGGACTCCCACACGGGTGTCCGGGACCTGCGGGAGAGGGCCGAAGACGGCACTCGAACCGGCGGCGCCGCGGCATCGCACGGGCGCCTGCTACGAGGAGCGACCACCTGGCCGCTCCGCGTCGCAAGAGGTAACCGTGTCATCCTGGTGTTCCAGGGCCAAGGCCCGACACGCCGGGTAACTTGGCAAGGTTGTGGCAGGCTGAACCCGGGCAGGTCACACTCGACTAGCGGAAGCAGCGACGCACGTGACGTCGGCAGGCACCACCCGGGAGGTTCCCATGCCCGAACTGCGTGTCGTGGCCGTCTCGAACGACGGCACACGACTGGTGCTCAAGGCTGCGGACAGCACGGAGTACACGCTTCCGATCGATGAGCGGCTTCGTGCCGCCGTGCGCAACGACCGCGCCCGGCTCGGCCAGATCGAGATCGAGGTGGAGAGTCATCTCCGCCCACGCGACATCCAGGCGCGTATACGCGCCGGCGCCTCCGCCGAGGAGGTCGCCCAGTTCGCCGGCATCCCGGTGGACCGGGTGCGCCGCTTCGAGGGCCCTGTGCTCGCGGAGCGCGCGTTCATGGCCGAGCGCGCCCGGAAGACTCCCGTGCGCCGTCCCGGCGAGAACACCGGTCCCCAGCTCGGCGAGGCGGTGCAGGAGCGGCTGCTGCTGCGCGGCGCCGACAGGGAAACCGTCCAGTGGGACTCCTGGCGCCGGGACGACGGCACCTGGGAGGTGCTCCTGGTCTACCGCGTCGCGGGCGAGCCGCACTCCGCGAGCTGGACGTACGACCCGCCGCGGCGGCTGGTCCAGGCCGTGGACGAGGAGGCGCGCTCGCTCATCGGCGAGACCGACGACGTCGCGGCGCCGGAACCGAGCTTCCCGTTCGTGCCCCGGATCGCCAGGCTGCCGCGCGACCGGCCGCTGGACCGTGCGCTGGACCGCCAGATCGAGCGGCCCGCTCCCCTGGCGCCGGAGCCGGAGGAGCGCGTCGGCGGTGTGTCGGCCGGCGAGCGCGACTCGCTGACCAGCCTCCTGGAGGCGGTGCCGAGCTTCCGGGGCGACATGGTCGTCCCGGAGCGGCCCTCGCAGCCCGAGCCGCCCGCGCTCGAACCCGCGCCGCAGCAGGAGCCGGAGGCCGACGAGTCCCCGGCCGCGGCGGCGTCCGCCGGTGCGGGTTCCGCCTACGCCGACGTACTGATGCCCCGGGCGGTGGCAGGCCACCGCGACCGGCTGACCGGGACGACGGACCGTCAGGCCGAGGCGGACGGCGTGCGTCCGGGACGTCGGGCGGCGGTACCGAGCTGGGACGAGATCGTCTTCGGCACCCGCCGGAAGAAGCAGGACTGAGAACCGGCCCCGAGTCCGTCGGCATGAGGAGGGCCCGCACGCGGCCGCGTGCGGGCCCTCGCTCCGTCCGGACGTCCGTCGCGTCAGGCAGGGTCGGGGCCCGTGGCGACGGGCCGGGACCCGTCCGAGGACCACTCCGACCAGGACCCGGCGTACAGGGCGGCCCGGTGACCGGCGAGCTCCAGCGCCAGTACTTCATGGGCGCCGGACACCCCGGAACCGCAGTAGACGCCGACCTCGGTCTGGCCGTCCGCGCCGAGGGCGGAGAACCGGGAGGCGAGCGAGGCCGCGGGCAGGAAGCGCCCGTCCTCGCCCACGTTCTGTGAGGTCGGGGCGGAGACCGCGCCGGGAATGTGGCCGCCGACACGGTCGATCGGCTCCACGTCCCCCCGGTAGCGCTCCGCGGCCCGTGCGTCGAGCAGCAGACCGGAGCGGGCCAGTGCCGCGGCACCGTCCGCGTCCAGCAGGCCGAGCGCCCCGGGCTCGGGCCGGAAGTCGCCTTCGGCGGGCTCCGGGATGCCGGAGGTGAGCTCGCCCGTCCATGCGGCGAGTCCGCCGTCCAGCACCCGGACATCGGGGTGCCCGGTCCAGCGCAGCAACCACCACGCACGCGCCGCGGCCCAGCCCTGGCCGCCGTCGTAGACCACCACCGGGATCCTGCGGCTGACCCCCGCCCGGCGCATGACGGCCCCGAAGGCCTCCGGGTCCGGCAGGGGATGACGGCCGCCGCTGCCCGCCGGGCCCGCGAGCTCGGAATCGAGATCGATGTACACCGCGCCCGGGAGGTGTCCGGCCTCGTAGTCGGCGCGGCCGTTCGGCCCGCCGAGCTGCCAGCGGACGTCCAGGAGCACCGGTGGCCGCGGGCCCGCTGACTCGCTCATGTATTCGGATGCGGTGATGATGGGCTTCATGGGTGCCATCATCCCGCAGGGGCCGCCCCCGGGGAGGCAGCACCGAATCGGATGTACCGCATCAAAAAAGGGCTACGACGCGAGCGGAAGCCGGGAAACGCGGCGCGGCCGGGATGCCCCGGAGCCTCAGCGGTGCGAGCATCTGCACGGAGCGTACGCGCCCGTATCCGTACCGCTGGACGCCGCACAGGCTCCGTCCCCCGTACGGCCACCCCGAGGGTACGAGGAGAGAGAAGAAGATGACCGAGGCTGTCACCCGGCGCACACCCGGAGCACCGTGCTGGGTGAGTCTGATCGTGCACGGCCTGACCGCGACCCAGGAGTTCTACAGCCGGTTGTTCGGCTGGGAGTTCCGGCCGGGACCGGAACAACTGGGGCCCTATGTCCGGGCCCTGCTGTGCGGCAAGGAGGTCGCGGGCATCGGACAGCTGCCGCCCGACCGGCACCTCCCGATCGCCTGGACGACCTATCTCGCCACGGAGGACGCGGACTCGACGGCTGAGACCATCCGCTCCTGCGGCGGGACCGTCGCCGTGGGCCCCCTGGACGCGGGGCGCGCGGGGCGCCTCCTGCTCGCGTCCGACCCGAGCGGCGCCGTCTTCGGGGCCTGGCAGGCCGCGGATCACGTCGGCACCGCGCTCGCGGGTACACCGGGCACACCGGTGTGGAACGAACTGGTGGTCCGGGAGACCGCATCGGTCGCCAAGTTCTACCAGGCCGTGTTCGGATTCGAGACCGAGGCGGTCGCCCCGGCCGGCTCCGACTACCGGACACTGCATCTCCAGGGCCGCCCGGTGGCCGCCCTGCACGGCGTGGGACACGCCCTGCCGCGCGACCGGGGCCCGCACTGGATGACGTACTTCCAGGTCTCCGACACCGACGAGGCGGCGGCGCGCGTGGCGGAGCTCGGCGGGCACGTGCTGCAGCCGCCGCGGGAGGCCTCCAGCGGCAGGATGGCGACGGTGGCGGACCCGGAGGGGGCGGTGTTCACGCTCGTCCGCCCGCCGGGCAGCTGAGCGCCACCGGGGAGGCGGCCCGGCTCGCACCAGGGGCAGGCACGGGGCCCGCGTCCGGGTCACGGCGGGTGAAGCCCTTGCCCCTGCCGCCCTCACCACTCCCTCCGGCCCGGCGTCGGCGACAGCAGGCGATGCGCGGCCCCCGCAGGGCGGTTCACGCCCAGGCACCTGAGGCGGGAAAGGCCCACCTGTCAGGGAAGGGCGGCACGGGCGAACCGGTCTCCGCCGCAAGCCGGCCACCGAATTGAGGTCCTCATCGCAGGCGAACTCTCGACTGACACGAACTCATGCCCGCGGAGGGTCCTTTCCGTTCCGGATATTGGCGCGTACATGCAGTACAATCCCCCTCTGAACTCCACTCGGAAGAGAGCATGATGAGGAAAGCGCACATATGTTTTGCGGTACTGATGACGCTTATGACTGCCACCTCGTGCGGGCAGAGCGACACATCTGTCAACACTTCCGACCTGACCGAGCAGGAAAAAGAATGGGTCGAGTTTTCATACGCGCACGAGAAGAACGAGGACGTCAAACGGACGTGGGAGCAACTGCCCGCTGACGGCGTGAAATCCTACCTCGAAGAGCAGCGCCCCCGTCTGTGCGGCGACACGGCGGAACTGATGCAGAGCCTGAAGGAAGCGGGCTACGAAGCAGGTGAAATGCAGGAGTACAAGGAGAAGACCGCAAGGCTCATCTGCTGACCCGTGTACAGGAAATCGCCCGTCAGGACACTCCAGGGGCAGATCTCACGCTCGCAGACCAAAGGTCCCTGCCGTCACCGGCAGGGACCTTCGCGATCAGGAGTCCGTCACTCGCTCCGGACCGAAGCCCCTCCGAGAATCCTCAGGGAGTACTTGTCGTAGGCCCGGTGCAGAGCCATCACCACCGGCCCCGAGACGAACACCCCACTGACGACGTACTCCTTCTTGTTTCCGGTCTCGGCAACCTTTTTCCCGTACAGGGAATCGGTCTCCTTCTTCGCCTGCCGGAGCCACGACGAGGCCTTGCCGTGGTCGACTCCCGCCACGTCCAGCCCGGCGCAGGCGGCGAGGAAAGCGAAGCCATCGGACTGGTTCGTGCTGGTTCTGCACAGAAGAGACGACAAGTCCGCGTGATCGGCGTATCCGGCCGAAAGCGTCATCCCCCTCGCACCCCGCCCGTGGACGTAGGTCCTCTTCTCCCCGTCGGGCATCTCCTGCTCTACGGGCTTGTCCAGCTTCAGTTTCCAGTCTTTCGAGAGACCGGCGATGAATTCCTCGCCCGTGTACCCGGTGACCATCGTGTCCGCCGCCCCGAAGCTGGGCCGCTTGTCGCCCGGCACCGCGTGCTTCGGCAGATCGGCGACTCGCGGCACGGTGCGCGTCCTGGACGGTTCAGGTCGCGGCGCCGCGGCCTTCGGATGCTCGGACGCCGTCGTCGTTCCGGCGCTGTTCCCGCTGCAGGAGACGGCTCCCGCCATGCCGATGACGACAGTCATCAGCACGGCGGGAACGCGGACGGCGGCGCGGATCACAAGCCACCGTCGACAAGGGCGCAGGCGCCGGGATCAGGTGAATTGAACGGGACGAAGGCGATCGCGTCGAACACCACGTTGTCGTCTCCGGTGCCGCCCTTGTGGATGTTGTCCGCCTCGATACGGCCACCCTTCCAGAAGCTGAAGGTGCCCATCTCGAACCAGGTGTCCTTGCCCGCGCTGCGGGTTCCCTGGTTGACGTTGCAGTAATCGGGTTTGGCGCCGGCCGTGTTGTCACCCGGAATGAAGTCGTACCGGACGACCGCTTCCGCCCCGTGGCTGGGCAGGTGGACGTAGACCTTGTAACGCTGGCCGGGCTGGTCCCCGGAGGGGAGATTGTTCTGGTTGACCTGCCACCGGCCGGTGACCCGGTGGAAGTTCTCACTGTATTCGTAGCTGTGCGTGAAGTAGACGTGGTGGTCGTACCCGGCGCCGAGCTGGTGGAGGTCGATGTTGGCGATGTAGGGGGTCGCGCGGAAGGAACCGTCCTCCCTCAGCGTGGTGATGTTGTCACCGGACTGGAGGGT
Organism: Streptomyces sp. NPDC014623; assembly: GCF_043088245.1. Lineage (NCBI taxonomy): Bacteria > Bacillati > Actinomycetota > Actinomycetes > Kitasatosporales > Streptomycetaceae > Streptomyces > Streptomyces sp. NPDC014623. Next base: position 147,438 of record NZ_JBIBZU010000011.1, read on the forward strand.
GAACTTTCCGTCCCAGCCTCCCTCGAAGTCCCCGCAGCCGTAGGTGTCCTCGTGCTCTCCGAGGTCATCGACGATGATGGCGTTGGGGTAGACGCTCGGGTGGTCGATGCACGGGCCGTGCCCGTACTTGCTCTGGAGTTCGGGTTCCGCCGAGCCGAGCGAGTAGTTGAGCTTCTCGGTGCTGGAGTTGCCGGTGCTCTGCGGGCCCATCCAGTCCACGCTGCCGCTCCAGCGGCACTGCTCGTCCCAGCTCGGGCACGGGTCGGCCGCGTCCTCGTTGCACGCGTTGACGGACGGCTCGCAGAACAGGTCACGCGGCGGGGCCTTGACGATGCCGAACGGCATGTCCGGCTCCGAATAGGATTCCTCGCCGTTCCATGTCATCTGCGGGACTTCCGCCCAGCCGAGGATCTTCTCCGAGTAGGTCCACTCACCGGGGCGGGAGGCGTCGTTGTAGCTGTTGCGCAGGAACGGCTGCCGGTCAGCCGGGTACTCCGGGTTGATCGGGTTGTTGAAGAAGCCCAGGCCGACGATGCCGCTGGGGTTTTCGGCGCCGGGCATGTAGACGCCGGAGTTGTACCCCCACAGCGCCATGTACCAGTTCTCGATGTAGGCCGGGCTGCCGTTGTTCGTGTTCATGCCCAGCGCCTTGAGCTGGTTCCACTTCTCGGCCAGGATGCCCAGACCGGCGGCGATGTTCGCGGCGTAGTCCGTGGTGACGGCGCCTGCGCGCAAGGTGTCCAACTGCTGGTCGTGCTTCTCGGACATGCCGGTCGTGACCTGGGCGATGCCGTAGCCGCAGTCGGCCTTGTCCCTGTTGGGGTAGCCGTGGATGCCGTTCTCGTTACCGAGCCAGTCGGACCTGGTGACGTTGCCCGAGTCGCCGTTCATGGAGTGCCAGGACGCCTGCTTGAAGTTGGACTCCTGGGCGAGGATGCCCAGCATGACCTGAGCGGGGATCTCGCCTCCGCCGGTCAGCGACGGCTTGGGGAACAGCCCCTGCGGCGTGTAGGCGGCGAGACCGGTGTCGTGCCAGTTCTGCGGCCGCGAGATCTTCAGTTCGCCGTGGACGGCCTGGTCGACCGCCCACTCGACCATGTTCGCGCTGGCTTGGAGTGCCTGACGCTTGGGGTCGTTGCGCTTGACGATGCAGGGGGTTTCCATTTCCCCGACCTTGCCCCAGACCGGCGCACCCGACCCGGACAGGCACTGGGTCTCCGGGCCGCCCTCACCACAGGTGCGAGGGTCGTCGTCGTCGGCCATGGGGAACGCCGCCGGGTCCATCGGCAGCGAGGACTTCAGCTTCGGCCGCTTACGGTCGGCGTCCACGAGCTTGGTGGCCTTCGCGCCGGTCCTGAGCGCGGTCGCCTTGACGGTCAGCGACCCGGCGCCCTTGCCCGAGGGTGAGCCGATGCTCGTGGTGATGCCCTTCATCTGCTCGGAGAACACCGAGTTGGTCACCAGGTGACCGTGACGGGAGATCCCGGCCACCTGGCCGTCCACCGCGTGCTTGGAGAGCCCTGGAGCCTTGCTGGTGTCGATTCCCTTCACGTCACCGACGACCGCTGCGCCGCCGGCCACGGGGAGGAGTTTCACCTTCCCCTTCGGGGCGCGGCCCAGTTCGGTGAAGTCCTCGCCGTCGAAGCGGGAGATGACGCTCTTCTCGCCGTCGACCGTTCCGACGTCCACGGTGCCGTCCTTCGAGGCGGTCAGCGCGAACATCGGGCCGGGCACCGGGGCGAGCTTGCGGGCGGACAGCTCCTTGCCCTGGCCCTTGAGGTCGACCAGGCTGCCGTCGAGCACACCGACGGTGCCCTTCTGCGTCGGCGTCACATGTGTCAGGTAGCCGTCGACCGTGCGGCGGGAGGAGACCGACCCCGTGGCCGCGTCGACCGATGTCACCGTCGTGGAGCCGGCGGACCTGTCGGTGGCCGAGCTGGAGGTGAACGCCACCTCGTCACCCGTCCCGCAGCCCGGGGTGAAGTAGGCCAGTTGCACCCGGTCGGGAACCTCGGTGACCTTGCCGTCGGAGAGACGGATCACAGCGGCGAACGCGCCGCTCCTGTACGCTCCCGGCTCGTTCGACCAGGCCGACGGCGCGTAGACCGCTGCCGCGTAGTTCCCCGAACCCGTCGTGCAGACGTAGCCCGTCCACGGACCGGCGTCGGACAGTTCCTTGCGGTTGAGCCGGGCGATCTCGTAGAAGGAGAACCCGTCGTTCTCCTTCGCCGCGAGGATGTGCAGCCCCTCGGCGTCGCCGGTGGCCTGCACGATCGCGTCCGGCGAAGAGGCGTAGCCCGATCCCAGATCCTTGCTGGGCGTGGCGAACAGACGGGGCGTCGCGCCGTCCGCGGCGGTGGGGGCCGCCGTGGTGTCCGCGGAAGTCAGCGGTACCAGGACGGCGGACGCCGCCAGCACGCTCATGGCTATCAGCGGGTTCATGGAGAAGCGTCTTATGAACTGTCTTTTACGCATGATTTTTCCTTACAGCCAGTCCGTGCAACGGCCGTGTGCGGCAGGGAGGCTAGCGTCGACCGGCTTGTCTCCGGTCGCGGAGGGGTCGCTGAAGATGTACTTCATGGGCTGGGGGTCGTACTGGGCGTGGACGTCGTTCCAGCACGCCTTCGCCGTCGTTTTCTTCCAGTTCCGCATCTCGGTGTAGGCACCTGCCACGCCGTCGGTGAGCAGGCCCGCCGTGTCGTAGGCCTGGATGCCGCCGTCGGGATCACGTGTCGTCCACATCGTCAGGTACACGTAGTCGGGTGACGTGTCGAGATCGCGTGAGATCTTCGCCCATACCCCCTGGCAGTGCGGCGACCACATCAGCCGCACCGAGACCGACTCGTCCGCCTCGGTCACCTGCTGAAGAATCTCGGCGTCTTCGTCACACCCCATCTTTATGGGGTCCTTGCCCGCACAAGTGGCTCGAAAGCAGTCGTATGCGGCTGCCGGGGACGCCTGGATCCCCTGGAAGACCCCTGTCAGCAGCGTCAGGGCAGCCGCTGCCGGGCCCCATCTGCGTATGCCGTTCACACACATCACCTCAGATATTCCTTCTCCGTGCCGCATCGAGCGCAGCACGGATGACGGTGTTCACCCCTGTGCCGCTCCAAGCATCAGGGGAACGCGCGAAGTTTACGTGAACACGCCATCAAATGTGTGGAGTTACCAACTCTGAGCTGCGACGATGCCGAAACTGGACACGTCAGGGCACTGCACCTCATAGGGGCACACGGCCGCAGAGCGGAACATGTCAGGCGCTGTTCCCTCGTTCGGCAGGGCGCGTTCGGACAGCTGCGGCCTCCGACGGCCCGGGGAGCCGTCACCCGCTTCGGCAGGTGAGCAACCAGCACGTGGGCCGGACCGCCGGCGCCCCCGGAGCCCGTCTCCCGTACGTCCCGGGAAGACACCGGGCATTCCCAGCACGGTCACCGGTCGGGGGTGACGGGGAGCCACGCACGGGACTCCCCCGCCGTCGAGCGAGGCGTGGCCCGCCCGGTGTCCCGGCGGATCCTCCGTGACGCCCGATGCGGCCCGGTCCGGCCCGAATCGAATGACGTCGATCGCCGAAGCGATCCCCACCCTGGGAGCGGCAGCGCCGGAAAGCTCACCCACCCGCAGGGCAGCCGCGATCCCCGGCCCCAGGCACAGCCCGTCGTCCGTCCGGACCCCTCAGGCCGGGGCGACCGGCAGGACGTCCGGGGAGAGGGTGCCCGCATGAGCTGCGGCACTCGTCATACGGCGGCGGTGGTGACGACGGCAGAGGACCTCGTAACCGATGTCCGCGGCCGGCCGGTCGACATCACCGACGACGACCTGCTCCCCCTCGACCACCATCACCCCGCCCACCGTCCGCGCGTTGTGCGTCGCACGGGCACCGCACCAGCACATGGCCTCGACCTGGAGCGTCTCTATCCGGTCCGCAAGCTCGATCAGCCGCTGCGAGCCGGGGAAGAGCTTGGTCCGGAAGTCCGTGGTGATACCGAAGGCGAACACATCGAGGCCCAGGTCGTCGACGACCCTGGCCAGCTGGTCGATCTGTTCGGGAGCGAGGAACTGGGCCTCGTCCACGATCACATGATCGACCCTCTCGCCCCTCGACATCCGGCCCACCAGGTAGCCGTACAGATCCATCCCCGGGGCGACCTCGACCGCTTCCGTCACCAGACCGAGCCGCGACGACAGCTTCCCCTCCCCGGCCCGGTCGTCCCGGGTGAAGATCACTCCCTGCAGACCACGCGCCGACCTGTTGTGGCCGATCTGGAGGGCCAAGGTGCTCTTTCCGCAGTCCATCGTTCCGGAGAAGAACACAAGCTCGGGCATGAGGAGTCGAGCGCCTTTCGAGATGCGGTGCGGTGGGGCGGAATGAGGGCTACGAGCGTACTTCGAGGAGCGGCACCAGCTGTTCCACGGGGGTCAGCGATCCGTGCATCCCCACCATCGCGGACTCGTTGGGCTCCTTGACCGACGCGGTGATCACCACGTCGTCGTGAGCGGCCGCCACCACGTCGCCGATCCTTCCGTACACCCGCTCGTCGATGTGCGGGCCGAACCAGCCCGCCGCGATGGCCTCGTCACGGCCCGCCACCCAGAACTGCTCGCCGAGCACCTCGCGCCAGACGGTCAGTACGTCCGCCTGGGCCCCGGGGACCGCGTACACATGGCGGGCACGGCCCTCGCCGCCCAGCAGGGCGACTCCGGCACTCAGCTCCCAGTCCTCGTCGAAGTCGATGCGGGACTGCTCGTCGAACGGGATGTCGATCATCCCGTGGTCGGCGGTGATGTACAGCGCGGAGCGCGGCGGCAGCTGTTCGGCGAGGCGCCGGGCCAGCCCGTCGACGTACATCAGCTGGCCCCGCCAGGCGTCGGAGTCGACGCCGAAGCGGTGTCCCTGGCCGTCGACCTCGCTGTAGTACGTGTAGACGAGGGACCTGTCACCGGCGGCGAGCCGCTCGGCGGCGAGGTCCATCCGGTCCTCGCCGGTGAGCCGGCCGAGGAAGGACCCGCCGCTGAGCGCGACCTTGGTCAGGGGGGTCTGTTCGAAGTCCGGGGCGGAGACCTGAGCCGTGCGTACGCCGGCGGCGTCGGCGAGTTCGAAGACGGTGGGGTACGGCTGCCACGCCTCGAGGGAGGTCCACGGCTTCCAGCGGAGCTGGTTCATCAGCGCGTCCGTGTCCGGGTTGCGCACCGTGTACCCGGGAAGCCCGTGCTCGCCCGGGGTCAGACCCGTGCCGACCGAGGCGAGCGAGGTCGCCGTGGTGGACGGGAAACCCGACGTGACCGGCCGGCCTGTGCCGCCGCGGGAGGTGGGGAGCAGCGAGTGCAGGAAGGGCGCCTCGTCCGGGTGGGCCTTGATCTGCTCCCAGCCGAGCCCGTCGATCAGGAAGACGCAGTTCCGGTCGGCGGGGGCGAGCTCCGGGATCCTCGCCTCGAAGCCGGGTACTCCCTGGCCGGCGACGAGGGTCGGCAGCAGATCGGCGAGCGAGCCGGTGCCGTATTCCGGTACGGGCGCGGTCTCGGGAGCGAGCAGGACGGGGTCCTGCCAGGCGGGCTGGACCATCAGCGGGAGGACGTCGAGATCGCGGCCGTGGCCTCGGAGAGCGCCTGGGCGAAGGCGAGGGTCTGTCGCACCGTGTCGGGTCCGTCCCCGGCCTCGCTGACACGCAGGCTCAGGTCGTCGGCGGTGGAGCTGCCGGTGTAGCCGTGGTCGGCCTCGCAGTTGGAGTCGCCGCAGGCCGCGGGCTCGAGGTCGATACGGGAGACGGCGCCCCAGCCGATGGTCAGGACGACCTCGCGGGGCAGTGTGCCGGGCACGTACTTCTCGGGGTCGGCGACCACGCGGCTGACCACGACGGAGGAGATCCGGTCGAGCTTGACCGACTCGGTGGACGTCGTGGCGTAGGGCGTCGGGGAGCTGGTGTCGGCGGCCTGCTCGTCGGTGTGACTGACGATGAAGCGGGTGTCCGTCAGGACGAGGACCGTGACGTGGCGACGGACCTCGTTGGAATCGAAGGTGGTCTCCTGGTGCACCAGGTACGAGGCGACCGGTTCCCCGCCGACGGCGGCCTCCACCGCCTCGGCCACGAGGGCCGGGTAGTAGCCGCTGCGCTCGATCGCCGCGCGCAGCCCCTGGGTCGTCGTACCGGTCTTTGCCATGAGGACCATCCTACGGGGGGCCGGTGGCTGCCGGGGACGCCGTACGCGGGTCCGTACGCGTCAGTAGGCGGGGAGCCGGCGGGGACCGAGATCACTGCGGGCGGGCGGAGGGGCGAGCCGGACGCTCGCTCCGAGCACCGTCAGGCCGTGCGTGGCCACCACGACGGGTTCCAGGGCGACCGAAACCACCTCGGGGTGGTCGTCGACCAGCCGGGACACCCGCAGAAGGAGCTCTTCGAGCGCCGCGGTGTCCACCGGCGCGGAGCCGCGCCAGCCGAACAGCACCGGAGCCGCCTTGATGGAGCGGATCAGCTCTGCGGCATCGCGGTCGGTGGCGGGTACGAGGCGGTGGGCCGTGTCACCCAGCAGCTCCGAGGGTGCGCCGGCCAGGCCGAAGGAGAGGACGGCGCCGGCGGCCGCGTCGATGGACGCCCTGACGACGGTGTCGACGCCCCTGGGAGCCATGGCCTGGACGACGGGCCGGAGCTCGGCGGGCCTGCCGAGCAGTTCGGTCAGCTCGTCGTACGACCGGCGCAGGGCGCTCTCGTCGGCGAGATCGAGCCGGACACCACCGAGGTCGGCGCGATGCCGGAGATGGGGTGCGGTGGTCTTGAGGGCGACCGGGTAGCCGAGCTTCGCGGCGGCGGCGACGGCGGCCTCCGGATCGGGGGCGGGGAGCGCCGGCCGTACGTCGACGCCGTAGTGGGCGAGCAGTTCCCGGGCCTCGTCGGGGGTCAGCGGGCGGCCACGCGGATCGGGGGCCGGGCCGAGGAGCGTCCCGATCAGCCCGGCGGTCCCGTGCTCGTCGATGGTGTCGTCCAGGAATTCGGGCACCTTTCCGGGGGCGGCCGCCTGGCGCCGCCACCGGGCGTACTTCACCGCCTCGGCGAGTGCGCGGACGGCGCGCTCGGCGGCGGGGTAGGCGGGGATCCGCCCGGTGGCGGGGCCGGGGGCGCCCGCCTCCCTCGCGGGCACGGCCGGGACCGGTTCGTGCACAGGCGGGGCCGGTTCGTGCACAGGCGGGACCGGTTCGTGCACAGGCGGGGCCGGTTCGTGCACAGGCGGGGCCGGGGCCCCGGCCCGTGGCGCCGGGGTCCGGGAAGCGGGCGGAGGTGACTGCTCCTGGGCGGCCACCCGGGGCCCGGGCGGGGTGGTGGCCGTGCTCGCGGCGGCGGCGAGGGCCTGCGCCAGGCCGCCCATCTCCACGTGCACCACCGCCACCGGCTTGGCGGGGCCGGTGGCCGCCGCCTCGCGCAGTGCGGCCGCCAGGACCTCGCCGTCACCGGTCTCCGCCTCGCCGTCCTCCCCCACCCAGGGGATGGCGGTCACGATCACGGCGTCGCACGTCCGGTCGGCGAGCGCCTCGGTCAGCGCGTCCCGGAAGTCCTGCGGGCTCGCCGCCGTGGTGAGGTCGCGGGGTGGGCGCGGACGCAGCCCTTCCGCCAGGCAGGCGTCATAGGTGAGGAGGCCGAGCGACTCCGAGTTGCCCAGGATCGCGACCCGGGGGCCGTCCGGCAGTGGCTGGCCGGCGAGGAGCAGGCCGACGTCGACCATCTCCGTCACCGTGTCGACCCGGATCACGCCCGCCTGCCGCATCAGAGCGGAGACCGTCGCGTCGGGGATACGGCTGACCGGCACGGCGTGGCCCGGCGGATTGGTTCCGCTGTGCCGGGCGCCCTTCACCACGACCACGGGCTTCACGGCGGCCGTACGGCGGGCGAGCCGGGTGAACTTGCGCGGGTTGCCGAGTGATTCGAGGTACAGCAGGGCGACGTCGGTGCCCTGGTCCTCGAACCAGTACTGCAGGGAGTCGTTGCCGGAGACGTCGGCGCGGTTGCCCGCGGAGATGAAGGCCGACAGCCCGGCGCCCCTGCGGTGCAGACCGGACAGGAGGGCGATGCCGATGGCGCCGGACTGGGCGAAGAGCCCGATGCGCCCGGTCCGGGGCGACTCCGGCGCGAGGGAGGCGTTGAGGCGGACCGTGCCGGAGGTGTTGATGATGCCGAAGGCGTTCGGTCCGATGATCCGCATGCCGTACGAGCGCGCCTGCCGCACCAGTTCCCGCTGCCGTTCCCGGCCCTCGGCCCCGCGTTCGGCATAGCCGGCGGACAGGACCACGAGACCCTGGACCCCGTGCTCGCCGCAGTCGGTGACGACTTCGGGCACCCGGTCGGCGGGGACGGCGACGACCGCGAGATCGACCTGCTCGCCGATTCCGCCCACGGAACGGTGCGCGGGCACCCCGTCCACGGTGTCCAGGCCGGCTGCGAAAGACGTGTTCACCGCGTACGTGCGTCCGGTGAAGCCCGAGCCGAGGAGATTGCGCAGCACCGTCCGGCCCACGCCGCCCGGCGCGCGGCCGACGCCGACGACCGCGACGGACCCGGGGGCCAGCAGGCGCTGCACGGAGCGCGCTTCGGCACGCTGCTCACGGGCACGCTGGACGGCGAGGGACTCGGCCGTGGGTTCCAGGTCGAGAGTGAGGTGGACCGAACCGTCCTCGAAGCTGCGCTGCTGGGTAAACCCGGCGTCCCGGAATACCTTGATCATCTTGTTGTTGGCGGGCAGCACCTCGGCGGCGAAGCGGCGGATGCCCCGCTCCCTGGCCACCGCCGCGATGTGCTCGAGAAGGGCCGACGCCACGCCACGGCCCTGGTGCGCGTCCTGGACGAGGAAGGCGACCTCCGCCTCGTCCGCGGGGGCGGAGGCGGGCCGGCCCCGCTCGTCGATCCGGTCGAAGCGGACGGTCGCGATGAACTCCCCGCCGATCGTGACGGCGAGTCCCACCCGGTCGACGTAGTCGTGATGGGTGAAGCGGTGCACGTCGCGGGCGGACAGACGTGGGTAGGGGGCGAAGAAACGGTAGTACTTCGATTCGTCGGACACCTGCTCGTAGAAGCTGACCAGCCGCTCGGCGTCGCCCGTGGTGATGGGCCTGATGCGTGCGGTGCCACCGTCGCGGAGCACCACGTCCGCCTCCCAGTGGCCGGGATACGCGTGATGCGGACTCTGCTCCGCAGTGGGCTCCATGGGCAAAGCCTACGGCTCGGCACACCGGTCGCGGCGGGTTCGCGGCAGGGGCACCCTGGGGGAGCCCGCGGGCGGTGCGTGGCGGACGGTGCGGTGCCGGGCACAGCAGTACGCACTGCATGAGAGACTGGTCTAGACAACTCATTGACACGTGAAGGGCAGAACCATGGCTGAGCGCCGCGTCAACGTCGGTTGGGCCGAGGGCCTGCACGCCCGCCCCGCTTCCATCTTCGTCCGTGCCGCCACGGCTTCCGGCGTCCCCGTGACGATCGCCAAGGCGGACGGCGACCCGGTGAACGCCGCCTCCATGCTCGCGGTGCTCGGCCTGGGCGCCCAGGGAGGCGAGGAGATCGTGCTCGCGTCCGAGGTGGACAACGCCGAGGCCGCCCTGGACCGTCTGGCGAAGCTGGTCGCCGAAGGGCTCGAAGAGCTCCCGGAGACCGTCTGATCCCGGCCATTTCGAGCCGGAATCGTTTCTGCGGAAAAGCCGCGGCGCCCCCACCGGGCGCCGCGGCTTTTCCGTTTTCCTGTTTCCCGGCCCGGCAGGGCTCCGGAAAACGAATCGGAGCAGCAGGAAGAACTCCCCCGATAAACACCGTCCCTGTATACGGCCCCCTTGTTAATAGCGCACTCCCGCGATGTTTACGGGGTGTTGCGAAGTCCTCACCCGCGCCGGGCCCGCCGTGTGCCCCGGCCGGCCCGTGCGCCGCAGCCGATGGGCCGCGGCGGTCCGCTCGGCGTGCTGGGTGGCGAGCGCCCTGGCCCGCTCCGGATCACGGCGCGCGACGGCGTCGACGAGAGCTCCGTGCTCGGCCCAGGACTCCGCGGGGCGGACCGGCTGCTCGACGGCGTACATCCAGGAGATCTTGTGCCGGAGCTGGGTGAGGAGCGCGATCAGAGCGGGGCTGCCCGAGGCCTGTGCCAGCGTCTCGTGGAACCAGCCGCCCAGGGAGCGCAGATCCTCGCCCTCGCCGCGGCGCACCCGCTCCTGCCCCAGCCTCACCAGGCCACGCAGCACCTTGAGGTGCGCGTCCGTGCGACGCTGGGCCGCACGGGCGGCCCCGAGGGGCTCCAGGAGCATCCGGACCTCCAGGAGGTCGGCGGCCTCCTGTTCCGTGGGTTCGGCGACACAGGCACCGGCGTGCCGGCGGGTGATGACGAACCCCTCGGACTCCAGGGTGCGCAGCGCTTCTCGCACGGGGACGCGGGAGACGCCGTAGCGACGCGCGAGCACCTCTTCGGTGAGGCGGCTGCCGCGTTCGAAGACCCCGCAGACGATGTCGTCACGGATTGCCGTGCATACCGAATGCGCGGGAATGCGCATGTCCGAACCTCCGCCTTAATCCCCGCGGAACGCGGCCGATCGACGCCTGTTCCGCGACTCTATTGCAATCGGCGGGAATTTCCGATGGCGGGGCGTGAACCATGGATATCTTTTGGCCGGGGAGCACTTCCGCGGGGGGCTTCGGCGCACGTCTTGCTCAGACACGGCGAAGACCCCGGCTGATGCCGGGGCCTTCGCCGGAGCGTCGTCGTGCGGCGCGGGTCAGACCTGGACGCCGTGGGCGCGCAGATAGGAGACGGGGTCCATGTCCGAGCCGTACTCGGGGGTGGTCCGGGCCTCGAAGTGCAGGTGCGGCCCGGTGGAGTTACCGGTCGAGCCGGACAGGCCGATCTGCTCGCCCGGGCCGACGCTCTGGCCGACGGAGACACCGATCGAGGAGAGGTGGCCGTACTGGGTGTACGTGCCGTCCTTCATCCGGAGGACGATGTTGTTGCCGTACGCACCGCCCCAGCCCGCTTCGACGACCGTGCCGGCGCCGACCGCGACGACGGAGGTGCCGGACGCCGCCTGGAAGTCCACGCCGGAGTGGCTGCCGGAGGACCAGAGCGCGCCACCGGACCGGTAACCGGTGGTCACGTGCGAACCCGCCACCGGGAGATGGAAGGAGTTCAGCCGGGCCCGCTCGGCCGCGCGGGCGGCGCGGGCCTTCTCCTCGCGGACCTCCTCGGCGCGGGCCTCGGCCTTGCGCTCGGCCTCGGCCTTCGCCCTCGCCCTGGCTTCCGCTTCGGCCTCGGCCTTCGCGGCGAGCTCGGCCTGGTGCCGCTGCGCCTCGGCCTGGGCGTCGATCTGCGCGGCGAGGGTGGTGTCGAGTGCGACGGTCTGCGCGAGACCGGTGCCGACGGCCTCGGAGTCCGCCGCGAGGGCCGGGGTGGCCGTGGCGCCGATGACGCCGGTGGTGGCCAGGGCCGCGATGCCGGCGGCCTTGACACCCTTGCGCGCCAGGCGGCTCGGGGCACGGTGCTTCCCGGTGGCACGGATGAACGCCATGGAGGGGCTGGTCCTTTCCTTCCTTCTCGCCTACCGGGTTAGCTGACGGGTTCGGAGCAGGAAGGTCTCCTACGGGCCCCTGAGCCTCCGGTGAGGTGCAGGAGTCCGATTCACCCCAGGGACTTCATGGGTCCCCGGCTCCCCAGGCTCGCGCCTGACGGGGACTCGGCGATGGCTGTCCGGCGCCGCGGGTGCGGCAGTCGTCCGGCGGACAGCCGAGCCGACGCTAGAACGGTCAACTTTCCCTCTCCAAACGGAAAAGGTCTTTTGTCGCACATCCCACAGAGGAAATACGACCTTTCTCCGCGGACCGGACAAAACGACGGGCCTCGGCGCTCATGTGTGCGCCGGGGCCCGTCCTGTCCTGTCCCGTCCTGTCCCGTTCTTCCGGACGCTTCCGTCAGCCGCTGACGACCGACACCTCGCCGATCCCGAGCGCCCTCACGGGCTCGGCGATCTGCGCGGCGTCCCCGACCAGGACGGTGACCAGCCGGTCGACCGGGAACGCGTTGACCACGGCGGCGGTCGCCTCGACCGTGCCCGTCTCGGCCAGCCGGGCGTACAGCTTGGCCTGGTAGTCGTCAGGGAGGTGCTGCTCCACCTGATCGGCCAGGGTGCCGGCGACGGAGGCCGCCGTCTCGTACTTCAGCGGGGCGACGCCCACGAGGTTCTGCACTGCGGTCTCACGCTCGGCGTCGGTGAGCCCCTCGGCCGCCAGGGTGCGCAGGACCTTCCAGAGGTCGTCGAGCGCGGGACCGGTGGACTCCGTGTCGACGGAGCCGCTGATGGCGAGCATCGCGGCGCCGGTCGACCCGGACGAGGAACCGGGCGCGGTGGAGCGCAGCACCTGCCCGAAGGCCCGGACACCGTAGGTGTAGCCCTTCTCCTCGCGCAGCACGCGGTCCAGCCGGGAGGTGAGGGTGCCTCCCAGGCAGTACGTACCGAGAACCTGGGCGGGCCACACGCTGTCGTGCCGGTCGGCGCCGATCCGGCCGATCAGCAGCTGCGTCTGCACCGCTCCGGGACGGTCCACGATGACCACACGGCCGGTGTCGTCCGCGGTGATCGCAGGCGCGGGCCGTGCCTGGCCGGCATCTCCCGACCAGTCCCCGAGGGTGTCGGAGAGCAGCGCGTCCAGGTCCACCCCGGTCAGGTCCCCGACGACGACCGCCGTCGCGGTGGACGGGCGGACGTGCGCGTCGTAGAAGGCGCGTACGGCGGCGGCGTCGATCCGCCGGACCGTCTCCTCGGTGCCCTGGCGTGGGCGCGACATCCGTGCCGTGGCCGGGAAGAGCTCCTTGGAGAGCTGCTTGGCGGCCCGCCGGGCCGGGTTGGCCTGCTCGTGCGGGATCTCGTCGAGGCGGTTGCCCACCAGCCGCTCGACCTCGCTCTCGGCAAAGGCCGGGGCCCGCAGGGCCTCGGCGACCAGGCCGAGGGCCTTGGCCAGCCGGGAGACCGGGACCTCCAGGGACACGCGGAGACCGGGGTGGTCCGCGTGGGCGTCCAGCGTGGCGCCGCACCGTTCCAGCTCGGCGGCGAATTCCTCGGCGGAGTGCTTGTCCGTGCCTTCGGACAGTGCGCGCGCCATGATCGTGGCCACGCCGTCCAGGCCCTCGGGCTCGGCGTCCAGCGGGGCGTCGAGGAAGATCTCCACGGCGACGACCTGCTGGCCGGGCCGGTGGCAGCGCAGCACGGTCAGCCCGTTGGGCAGGGCGCCGCGCTCGGGTGCGGGGAAGGCCCAGGGCCTGGCCTCGCCTGCGGTCGGCTGCGGGTGGTACTCCATCGCTACTCCAGTCACGGCGGCGTCAGTCACTTGTCGGCCCCCTCGTGCGCGTCGGTGCCGTCCGTCTCGTCGGCCGGCTCGACCGGCTCGTAGACCAGGACCGCACGGTTGTCGGGGCGCAGGTGCGCCCGGGCGGCGGCCTTGACCTCGTCGGCCGTCACCTCGAGCACCCGGCCCACCGCGGTCAGGGCGAGCTGCGGGTCACCGAACAGGACGGCGTACCGGCACAGTTCGTCCGCGCGGCCGGCGACCGTGCCGAGACGGTCCAGCCACTCGCGCTCCAACTGCGCCTGTGCGCGCTCCATCTCCTCGGGCGTGGGGCCCTCCTCGGCGAAGCGCGCCAGCTCCTCGTCGACGGCTGCCTCGACCTGCGGCACCTCCACGCCGCCGGACGTCTTGACGTCCAGCCAGCCCAGTGAGGGTGCACCGGCCAGCCTGAGCAGCCCGAACCCGGCGGCCACGGCCGTACGGTCACGGCGGACCAGTCGGTTGTGCAGACGGGACGATTCGCCGCCGCCGAGCACGGTCAGCGCGAGGTCCGCGGCGTCGCACTCGCGCGTGCCGTCGTGCGGCAGGCGGTAGGCGGCCATCAGCGCACGCGCGGGGACCTCCTCCTGGACCACTTCGCGCAGCTGTTCGCCGATGATGCCGGGCAGCGTGCCGTCACGCGGGGGCTGCTTGCCGTCGTGCGAGGGGATGGAACCGAAGTACTTCTCGATCCAGGCGAGCGTCTGCTCCGGGTCGATGTCCCCGACCACGGAGAGCACCGCGTTGTTCGGCGCGTAGTACGTCCGGAAGAACGCCTGCGCGTCCTCCAGCGTCGCCGCGTCCAGGTCGGCCATCGAGCCGATCGGCGTGTGGTGGTACGGGTGGCCCTCCGGGTAGGCGAGGGCGGTGAGCTTCTCGAAGGCCGTGCCGTACGGGACGTTGTCGTAGCGCTGGCGGCGCTCGTTCTTCACGACGTCCCGCTGGTTCTCCATGGACTCCTCGTCGAGCGCGGCGAGCAGCGAGCCCATCCGGTCGGCCTCGAGCCACAGGGCCAGCTCCAGCTGGTGCGTGGGCATCGTCTCGAAGTAGTTGGTGCGTTCGAAGCTGGTCGTGCCGTTCAGGGAACCACCGGCCCCTTGCACCAGCTCGAAGTGCCCGTTCCCCTTGACCTGGCCCGAGCCCTGGAACATCAGGTGCTCGAAGAGGTGAGCCAGGCCCGTGCGTCCCTTGACCTCGTGGCGGGAGCCGACGTCGTACCAGAGGCAGACCGCGGCGACGGGGGTCAGGTGGTCCTCGGAGAGCACCACGCGCAGGCCGTTGGCCAGACGGTGCTCGGTCGCCGTCAAGCCGCCGGAACCGGCCTGGGCTGTGGCCGTGTGACCCATGGGCATGTACGTCCCTTCGATCGGTACAGGATTTCCTGCCGGACCTGCCACTCTAAGCAAGCGCACGGGCACCTGGCGAAGTTCCCGTCGGGTGAATGTTGTCGTAGATGCTGCCGCAGGCAGGGCCCGGTGGGGGCCCCTGGGGCCGCTTCGGACGGGTCGAGGTCGGCGTTGTCGGTACGGCGGTCCACAATGGTCGGCGTCAGTACCTGAGGTTGCCCGACAGAAACTGTGAAGGAGTCGCAGCCGCGATGGCCCGCCGCAGCACGAAAACCCCGCCGCCGGACGACTTCGAGGAGAAGATCCTCGACATCGACGTCGTCGACGAAATGCAGGGCTCCTTCCTCGAGTACGCGTACTCGGTGATCTACTCCAGGGCGCTGCCCGACGCCCGCGACGGCATGAAGCCCGTGCACCGTCGCATCGTGTCCCAGATGCACGAGATGGGACTGCGCCCCGACCGCGGTTACGTGAAGTGCGCGCGTGTCGTCGGCGAAGTCATGGGCAAACTGCACCCGCACGGTGACGCGTCGATCTATGACGCACTGGTGCGCATGGCACAGCCGTTCTCGATGCGCCTGCCCCTCGTCGACGGGCACGGCAACTTCGGCTCACTGGGCAACGACGACCCGCCGGCCGCCATGCGGTACACCGAGTGCCGGATGGCCGACGCCACGTCCCTCATGACGGAGTCGATCGACGAGGACACCGTCGACTTCCAGTCGAACTACGACGGCCAGGAACAGGAGCCGGTCGTCCTCCCGGCGGCGTACCCGAACCTCCTGGTCAACGGCGCTTCCGGGATCGCGGTCGGCATGGCGACCAACATGCCCCCGCACAACCTCGGTGAGGTCATCGCCGCCGCCCGCCACCTCATCCGGCACCCGGGGGCCGATCTCGAGACGCTGATGCGTTTCGTCCCGGGCCCCGACCTGCCCACCGGCGGCCGGATCGTCGGCCTGGGCGGCATCAAGGACGCCTACGCCGCAGGGCGCGGCACGTTCAAGATCCGCGCCACGGTCGCCATAGAGAACGTCACGGCCCGCCGCAAGGGTCTCGTCGTCACCGAGCTGCCCTTCACCGTCGGCCCGGAGAAGGTGATCGCCAAGATCAAGGACCTCGTGGGCTCGAAGAAGCTCCAGGGCATCGCGGACGTCAAGGACCTCACCGACCGGGCGCACGGTCTGCGCCTGGTGATCGAGGTCAAGAACGGATTCGTGCCGGAGGCCGTGCTGGAGCAGCTCTACAAGCTGACGCCGATGGAGGAGTCCTTCGGCATCAACAACGTGGCGCTGGTCGACGGACAGCCGCTCACCCTGGGGCTCAAGGAGCTCCTGGAGGTCTATCTCGACCACCGCTTCGACGTGGTGCGGCGGCGCAGCGAGTTCCGCAGGACCAAGCGCCGTAACCGGCTGCACCTGGTCGAGGGTCTCCTCGTGGCGCTGCTCGACATCGACGAGGTCATCCGCCTCATCCGGGACAGCGACAACTCGGCGCAGGCGAAGGAGCGCCTGATGGAACGCTTCTCGCTGAGCGAGATCCAGACCCAGTACATCCTGGAGACCCCGCTGCGCAGGCTCACGCGCTTCGACAGGATCGAGCTGGAGACCGAGCGCGACAAGCTCACCGAGGAGATCGCCCGGCTGACCGCGATCCTGGAGTCGGACGCCGAACTGCGCAAGCTGGTCTCGTCGGAACTGGCCGCGGTGGCGAAGACGTTCGGCACCGAGCGGCGCACGGTACTGCTGGAGTCGGCCGGCTCGCAGGTGGCCTCGGTGCCCCTGGAGGTCGCCGACGACCCGTGCCAGGTGCTCCTCTCCTCGACCGGTCTCCTGGCCCGTACGGCCAGTGCCGAACCCGTCGTGCAGGCCGAGGACGCCAAGCGCACCAAGCACGACGTGATCGTCTCGGCCGTCCCCGCCACGGCACGGGGGGACGTGGGTGCGGTGACGTCCGCCGGACGGCTGCTCCGGCTCTCGGTGATCGACCTGCCGCAGCTGCCGGACACCCATGCCGCTCCGAACCTGTCGGGCGGCGCCCAGATCGCGGAGTTCCTGACGCTCGAGGCGGACGAGGACCTGCTCTGCCTCACCACTCTGGACGAGGAGTCGCCGGGCCTGGCCGTCGGCACCCTGCAGGGGGTGGTGAAGCGCGTGGTTCCGGACTACCCCGCCAACAAGGACGAGCTGGAGGTCATCTCGCTGAAGGACGGCGACCGGATCGTCGGCGCCACGCAGCTGCGTACGGGCGAGGAGGACCTGGTCTTCATCACGTCCGATGCGCAGTTGCTGCGTTATCCGGCCGCGTCGGTGCGTCCGCAGGGGCGCGCGGCGGGCGGTGTGGCGGGCATCAAGCTCGCGGCGGGCGCCACCGTTCTCTCGTTCACCGCGGTGGACCCCTCGGCCGACGCCACGGTGTTCACGGTCGCCGGGTCGCACGGCACGCTGGACGACTCGGAGCGGACCTGGAAGCTCACCCCGTTCGACCAGTATCCGCGCAAGGGCAGGGCCACCGGCGGAGTGCGCTGCCAGCGCTTCCTCAAGGGGGAGGACGTCCTGGTGTTCGCCTGGGCGGGCGAAGCCCCGGCACGGGCGGCGCAGAAGAACGGCGCGCCGGCCCAGCTGCCGGCCCCGGACCCGCGCCGTGACGGTTCGGGGACGCCACTGACGAGTCCGGTCGCGGTGATCGCCGGACCGCTGTAGGGCACCGGCCGGACGGCGAGGGGCTTCAGGCCTCGTCGTCGTCCGGCTGCCGCACGTACCGCAGGACGCCCCACATGCTGCGCTCCAGCTCCTCGCCGGCCTCCTGCCCGGGGTCCTGGCAGGCATCGAGTTCCTTGTGCAGCGCCTCGGCGTCGATACCGGAGCCGATCAGTACCAGCTGCGTCCGCCGCGGTTCGCCGCGGGCCCAGCGCTGCGGCACGAAGCGCAGGAACCTGCCGACGGCGTGCAGGGAGTACCGGTTGCCGGGGTCGCCCGCGCCGAAGTGGGCGAAGCCCTTGATCCGGTAGAGGCCCACGGGCCTGGAATCGAGGAATGCCATGAAGCGGCGGGGGCTGAGCGGCACCTCGGCGGTGAAGGAGACACTCTCGTACGCCGCGTGCGGGTGGTCCTCGTGCGTGCGGTCGGCTCCGGGGAGCAGTTCCTCGAACGTCAGCTGGCGGAAGGAGCCGTCCTCCTCCGGCCGGAACACGGGGTCGAAGAGGAGCTCCGGGTCGATCCTCCCGTACGCGGCGCAGATGACCGCCGCCCGGTCCCCCGCGGCGCCGACCGCCTCCCGCACAGCCCGCAGCTCCGCGTCCGTGACCCGGTCGGTCTTGTTCAGGACGATCAGATCGGCGACGGCGAGATGGCGGTCGATCCCGGGGTGGCGCTCCCGGGTGGCGGGGAATTCGGCGGCGTCGACGACCTCGACCAGTCCCCCGTAGCGGACGCGTGGGTTGTCGCTGGCCAGCAGCATCCGTACGAGCTCCTGGGGCTCGGCGAGACCGCTCGCCTCGATGACGATCACATCGATCCGGGCGGCGGGCCCGGTCAGCGTCTCCAGATAGGCGTCGAGCTCGCTCGCGTCGACGGCGCAGCACAGACAGCCGTTGCCCAGCGAGACCGTGGAACCGACCTGCCCCGCGACGGTCATCGCGTCGATCCCGATGGACCCGAAGTCGTTGACGATGACGCCGATCCGGTTCCCCGTCCTGTTGCGGAGCAGATGGTTGAGCAGTGTCGTCTTGCCGGATCCGAGGAACCCCGCCAGGACGACGACCGGGATCTGCGGGGCGCTGGGCGGGGTCAACGGGGCCTTCCTCGGGTCGGTCGGAGTGCGGGCACGGGGGCGGGGTCCCGACACAGCGGGCCACCGGGCGGATGATCTTCGAGTCCTCCGCCTGCTCCAGGATATTGGCGCTCCGGCCGGCCCTGCGCGCGGTACGGAAGACGGGGTGACATCGCACGGGGCAGCGCAGAGCTCCATGACGACCACGGCGCGGAACTCCACGTTCGTGTGCGGCCCGCGTCCCGGCTCGATCCCGGCGAGGACCGCCTCCACCCGGGCGCACCCGCAGGCCGTGGTCTCCGCGGGACCGGGCGTGCCGGAGGGCCCGCTGCACGGCGCGGCGAGCGGGCCCCGCGCACCGCGTGCTGTCCGAGGCCGTGGACCGGGGCAGCGCGGCTCCGGTCGTCGCGGATCATCCGTGCGCGGCCGGCGGGTGCCGGGGCTCGGCCATCGCCTCCGCGAGGTCGGGAGGCCGCGGACCGGTCCGCTGTTCGCACCACTGGACGAGGTGCCGCAGGCGGCCCCCGTGACGGCGGCGGACCGTGGCGTGGTCGCGGCCACCGCCCGTCACTCGCCACTGCACGCCGGTGCCGGCCTGGCCGTGGCCGTGTTCCCGGTCACGTACGCATGGCGGCCGAGACGGTGTCCGCCGTGGCGCGCACGGCGGGCTGGATCGCCCGCGCCCCGGAGGAGTACGCGGAAGAGCCGCTGCGCATGCGGCCCGGTGGTCAGTGCAGCGGCCCCCACGTGCCACAACCCCTGCGGGCTTCGAAAGCACCCGCCCCGCGAGCGGAACCACCGCGGAGGAGCCTTTGCTCAGGGAAACTCACCGGTTCCCCATCAGCGTGCTCGGAAGGCGGTCGGACGGCAAAGAGATTTCGGTCAGCACGTTTTGCCCTCTACCGTTCGTACGATGAGCGCCCCACCGACCACCCCACGGGCACCGCGCCGGTTCGGCTGGCCACAGCGGGTCTTCTCCCAGGTACTGCTGATGCAGCTGGCCGTCATCACCGGTGTCACGGTCCTCGTCACCGGCCTCTTCCTGGCACCGCTCAGCGCCCAGCTCGACGACCAGGCGATGCGCCGTGCCCTGGCGATCGCGCAGAGCACGGCGGCACAGCCGCAGATCGCCGCCTCCCTGCTCACCACCGAGCCTCGCCCGGACGGTGCCGTCCAGAACGCTGCTGAGCGGATCAGGCGGTCGACCGGTGCCGAGTACGTCGTGGTCATGGACAAGCAGGGGGTGCGCTGGTCGCACACGGACTCCTCCCGGATCGGAGACGTCGTCTCCACCGACCCCAGCACGGCGCTCGCCGGCAGGTCCGTCATGGAGATCGACAGCGGCACGCTCGGACGCTCGGCCCGCGGCAAGGTACCGCTGCTCGACGGATCGGACCGGGTCGTCGGCGCCGTCTCGGTCGGCATCGCGTACGACAGCGTCCGCGCCCGGCTGCTCGCCGCGATCCCCGGACTCCTCGCGTACGCGGGCGGTGCGCTGGCCGCAGGAGCGCTGGCCGCCTACCTGATCTCCCGCCGCCTCCAGCGGCAGACCCATGACCTGGCATTCTCCGACATCTCGGCGCTGCTGGCCGAACGCGAGGCCATGCTGCACAGCATCCGTGAGGGGGTCGTCGCGATCGACCGCACGGGACGCGTCAGGCTCCTGAACGACGAAGCGCAGCGGTTGCTGGGCCTTGGTCCCGAAGCCGCTGGAAAGCGGCTCGACGGAGTCCTGGGCACGGGCCGGACCACCGACGTGCTGGCCGGCCGCGTGGCCGGCGAAGACCTGGTGACGGTCCGCGGCAGCCGGGTTCTGCTCGCCAACCGGATGCCGACCGACGACGGTGGGGCCGTGGTCACTCTGCGCGACCGTACGGAGCTGGAGTACCTCGGCCGTGAGCTCGACTCCACGCGCGGCCTGATCGACGCGCTCCGCGCCCAGGACCACGAGCACGCCAACCGGCTGCACACCCTCCTGGGACTGCTGGAACTGGAGATGCACGAGGAAGCCGTGGAATTCGTCACGGAAGTCGTCGGCGTCCACCGGGCGACAGCCGAGCAGGTCACCGAGAAGGTTCACGACCCTCTGCTGGCCTCGCTCCTGGTCGGCAAGGCGACCGTGGCCGCAGAGCGCGGGGTGGCCCTGCGCATGGCCCCCGGAACACTGCTGCCGGACCGGCTGGTGGACCCGCGCGGTCTCGTCACGGTGCTGGGCAATCTCGTCGACAACGCGCTGGACGCGGCCTCGGGATCGGCCGGCGCCCAGATCGAGGTCGGGCTGCGGGCGGAGGGCCGTACGGTGGTACTGAGGGTGCACGACAGCGGCCCCGGTGTACCCGCAGACGACCACGAGTCCATCTTCATGGAGGGCTGGTCGACCAAGGAGCTCCCCGCCCACGGAAAGCGCGGTCTGGGCCTGCCGCTGGTCCGGCGCCTCGCCGAACGGCAGGGCGGCAGCGTTGCCGTATCGGGTTCCCCCGAGGGCGGAGCGGTGTTCACCGTCGTCCTCCCGGAGGCCCTGGACGAACCGGAACGGCTCGGTGTCAGCGCAGAAGGCGGACCGGAACGGCTCGGTCCCCCCGCCGTGAGTGGCCCGGCGGCCCCCGGACGGCCCGCGACGTCAGGAGAAGCCCCGTGATCGAGGTTCTGGTCGTGGACGACGACGTACGGGTCGCCCGGATCAACGCGGCCTACGCCACCAAGGTGCCCGGATTCCGGGTGGCCGCCACGGCCCACTCGGCAGCCGAGGCTCTCGCCAGGATCAACGAGGTCCCCGTCGATCTGATCCTGCTCGACCACTATCTGCCGGACCGCAACGGCCTGGCCGTGGTGCGGGAACTGCGCGCACTCGGCCATCACACCGACGTGATCATGGTGACGGCCGCCCGCGACGTCGCGACCGTGCAGGCGGCGATGCGCCACGGAGCCCTCCAGTACCTGGTGAAGCCGTTCGCGTACGCCGGGCTTCGCACCAAACTGGAGGCGTACGCGGCACTGCGCCGCAGCTTCGAGGGTGGCGGTGAGGCCGAACAGACGGACGTGGACCGGCTGTTCGGGGCATTGTGGGCCACGGGAGGATCCGGCCTGCCCAAGGGGCATTCGGCGACGACCGCGGAACTGGTCCGCCAGGCCCTTCGGGCGGCCGACGGACCGCTCTCCGCGCAGGAGCTCGCGGAGAGCGCCGGAATGAGCCGGCAGACGGCCCAGCGCTATCTGAAGCTGCTGGAACGCACGGGACGGGTGCGGCTGTCCCTCAAGTACGGCGAGACGGGCCGCCCTGAACACCGGTACACCTGGGCCACCGGTTCCTGAAACCGCCGGGCCGCTGCCACGCCTACGCGGCCCCCGCGCCGGCGAGCGACCGGACCTCCGTCTCCGCGTGCTTGGCCGGGTCGGGCGGCTCGGGTGAAGTGACCGTGCCGATCCAGCCGGCCAGGAAGCCCGCCGGGACCGACACGAGCCCTGGGTGCTCCAGGGGGAAGAACGCGAGGTCCGCACCGGGGAAGGGCGATGTGGGGCTCCCTGAGGCGACCGGCGGGAGCAGGACGAGCAGAACGGCGGGGAACAGTCCGCCGTAGACGGACCAGACCGCTCCCCGCGTGGTGAAGGCCCGCCGGAACAAGGAGGAGAGCAACGCGGGCAGATTGGCGGAGGCCGCGACGGCGAAGGCCAGCCCCACCAGGAACGCGACGTTCAGATCCTGGGCGAGGAGACCCAGTGCGATGGCCACCACCCCGCTGCCCGCCACGGCCACCCGGGCGACGCCGACCTCGCTCCGCCGTTCGGCACCCGGCCACCGGAAGGAGGCGTGGAGGTCGTGGGCCACGGAGGCGGAGAAGGCGAGGGTGATACCGGCGACGGCGGCCACGACGGCGAAGAGCACCGTGCCGGCCGTGGAGCCCTCACCGCCTCCGAGGACGAGCGCCAGGAGCGGGACGGCTGTGTTCCCCGAGGCGCTGGACGCGCGCACGTCCGCGGAGCCGACGAGCGCGGCCGCTCCGAGTCCGAGCACGATGGTCCTCAGGTGGAAACCGCCGATCAGCCCGATGGACCAGACGGCGGAGTGCCGGGCCGCCCGGGCGGTCGGAACCGTGCAGAAACGCGCCAGGATGTGCGGCAGGCCGGCGGTGCCGAGGAACGACGCGGCGGACATGCAGTCACCGGCGATGGCGAATCCGTTCTCCATGGGGGCAGAACAGCCGGCCGCCCGCGTAGAACTCCTCGGCGGAACCCTGTCTGTTCCGGCCGGCCCAGATGGTGATGCCGAGCGTCGCGCCGATGAACACGCTGAACAGCAGCAGGCCGGCTTCTGGTGGTCCCCCTCACCGGCCGGCCCCTCTTGCCATCTCCTGGGTCTCCCAGCGCAGTTCCAGCGCGGCACGGTCCCGGTGCAGACGTGCATGGCGGGCGTAGGCCCAGGTGAGCAGGAAGGTGGTGAGGAACTAACTGCCCGAGCCCTGCCACCATGGCCACGTTGAGCACACCGGCGACAGAAAGCGCCATCAGGTCGTGCGCAGTGGTGGCCGCGATGGCACAGGCGAGGTACCAGAGCAGGAAGGCGACCGCCGCAGGGACCACGAACCGCCGGTAGCGGCAGCGCACTTCGCGGAATGCCGGGCTGTTCCGCACCTCCAGGTAGATCTCGGCCGCGCTGCTCCGCCGACCGGGACCGCCCGTCGGCCGCGACGGCCTCCGTACCGTCCGGCTCGCCCCACCCACCGCCCGGCACCTCGTGCCACGGGTCGTCGAGCCGCATCGTCGCGGCATCCGGCCCTGCTTCCTTCTCCACCGGCGAACCCCCTTGCCCACGAACCTCCGGCTGTGTGCACAGCCCACGACCGGATCGGCTCAGGGGAGCCGGCCGCGGGGGGAGCGGACTCCCCCCGCGGTGGAGAACGTCAGACGTCGATGCGCGAGCGGTCCAGGGTGGCGGCGGAACTGGTGATGAACTCCTTGCGGGGGGCCACCTCGTTGCCCATCAGCAGATCGAAGACCTGCTCGGAGGACTCCAGGTCACCGATGTTGATCCGGCGCAGGGTGCGGTGGCGCGGATCCATCGTGGTCTCCGCCAGCTGGTCCGCGTCCATCTCGCCCAGGCCCTTGTACCGCTGGATCGAGTCCTTGATCCGGACGTTCTTCCGCTGCAGCTCCAGCAGGGTCTGCCTGAGCTCGTTGTCGGAGTACGTGTAGATGTACTTGTCCTGGCCCTTCTTGGGCTGGACCAGTTCGATCCGGTGCAGCGGCGGCACGGCCGCGAAGACCCTTCCCGCCTCGACCATCGGCCGCATGTAGCGCTGGAAGAGCGTGAGCAGCAGGGTGCGGATGTGTGAACCGTCGACGTCGGCGTCCGTCATCATGATGACCTTGCCGTAACGCGCCGCGTCGATGTCGAAGGTGCGGCCGGAGCCCGCTCCTATGACCTGGATGATGGCCCCGCACTCGGCGTTCTTGAGCATGTCCGAGACAGACGACTTCTGGACGTTGAGGATCTTCCCGCGGATCGGGAGCAGGGCCTGGAACTCACTGTTGCGGGCCAGCTTCGCGGTGCCGAGGGCCGAGTCGCCCTCCACGATGAAGAGCTCGCTGCGCTCCACGTCGTCGCTCCGGCAGTCGGCGAGCTTCGCGGGCAGCGAGGAGGACTCGAGCGCGGTCTTGCGGCGCTGGGCGTCCTTGTGCTGGCGGGCGGCGATACGGGTGCGGGCGGCGGCCACGGTCTTGTCCAGCACCGCCCTGGCCTGGGCCTTGGCGTCGCGCTTCGTGGACGTCAGGAACGCCTTGAGCTCCTTGGCGACCACGTTGGCCACGATCCGGTTGGCCGCAGAGGTGCCCAGCACCTCCTTGGTCTGCCCTTCGAACTGGGGTTCCGCGAGCCGTACGGTGACGACCGCGGTCAGCCCTTCCAGGGCGTCGTCCTTGACGATGTCGTCCTCGGCGACGCGCAGCAGCTTGGCGGAGCGCAGGACCTCGTTCACCGTCTTCGTGAGGGAGCGCTCGAAGCCGGTGACATGGGTGCCGCCCTTGGGAGTGGCGATGATGTTGACGAAGGACTTGAGGTTGGTGTCGTAGCCGGTGCCCCAGCGCAGGGCGATGTCGACTCCCAGCTCACGGGTGACCTCGGTGGCCGTCATGTGCCCCCGGTCGTCCAGGACCGGCACGGTCTCCTTGAAACTTCCCGTTCCGGTCAGGCGCTGAACGTCGCAGACGGCCTTGTCCTGCGCCAGGTACTCGCAGAACTCGCTGATCCCGCCGTCGAAACGGAAGGTCTCCTCCGTCTTGCCCTCACCGTCGATGCCCCGCTCGTCGCGTACGACGATGGTCAGGCCGGGCACGAGGAACGCTGTCTGGCGCGCCCGCTGGTACAGCGTCTCCAGGTCGAGCCTGGCGTCCTTGAGGAAGATCTGGCGGTCCGCCCAGTACCGCACCCGGGTACCCGTACGCGTCTTCGGGACGCGCTTGCCCTTGCGGAGGCCGTTGGCCGGGTCGAAGGTGCTGTCCGGTCCCTGGCCGGTGAACATGCCCGGGACACCACGCCGGAAGCTGATGGAGTGGGTCGCGCTGTTGCGGTCGACCTCGACGTCCAGCCGGGCGGAGAGCGCGTTCACGACCGAGGCGCCGACACCGTGCAGGCCGCCCGAGGCCGCGTAGGACCCGCCGCCGAACTTTCCGCCGGCGTGCAGCTTGGTCATGACGACCTCGATGCCGGAGAGCCCTGTCTTGGGCTCCACGTCGACCGGGATGCCCCGGCCGTTGTCACGGACCTCCACGGAGGCGTCGTCGTGGAGGATGACCTCGATGCTGTCGCAGTAACCCCCGAGAGCCTCGTCGACCGAGTTGTCGATGATCTCCCAGAGGCAGTGCATGAGTCCGCGGCTGTCCGTGGACCCGATGTACATCCCGGGACGCTTGCGGACCGCTTCGAGTCCCTCGAGAACGAGCAGGTGCCGCGCGGTGTAGTTGGAGCTGTCCCTGTCTGCGCCGCCTGCTCCGGTCAGCAGCGCAGTGGACGGCACGGAATCGGCGCTCACGCGGTTCGCTCCTCGCTGAATTTCATGTGGGGCCCAGTGGGTAACGGGCTCGGCCTCGGTAGCCGCTGAGAGCCTACCGAGGCCTGGTAGAGCGGTTGTGACGCCACCCGGTGGGGAATCCTTATGCTAGTCCAGCCTCGCATACGCGTTCGATCATTCGTTAGGGTGACATGCACATCACGTTCCCTTCGAGGCATGAACCATTTAGGCTCCGGGCACGTCCTCATGAACAACCGGCAAGCCAGCCGGCGGACCTGCCCCCGCAAGCAACGCGAAACCGTAGCGCTACGCAATACGGCACATTCGCCGCCAACCGGCAACAGACAGCCATCCTGAGAAGAAGTTTCGAAGAAATGCCACGAGCGGGAACGTTTTCGGCCTGGTTGGATGTTGACCCTGGTACGACAGCTCGTCGAGCTAGAGAAGAGGCGACGTGACTACTGTTCTGACCCCCGCGAGCCCGCTGACCGCAGCAGACCGCTGTGACCGTTGCGGCGCCCAGGCTTATCTGCGCGTCGTCCTGATCAGCGGCGGTGAACTGCTCTTCTGTGCCCACCACGGGCGCAAGTTCGAGCCGGAACTCAAGAAGATCGCCGCGGAAATACAGGATGAGACAGATCGGCTCACTGCCGTGCAGGCCAGTGCCGCCGACGAGGAACAACACTGACACCTCGCATCCACGACGAGCCATGGGCACGGTCCAGGACCGGCCGACGGGCGGCCTCCCTTCGGGGAAAGCCGCCCGTTCTCGCATCGTTCGGGCGCGAGGTGGCTCCGGCGGTCAGTCCTGGCCGGCCATCCACCGGATCGCTGCGGACACTCGGGTGTACACCCCTGGGCTGCCCGGGCTCCCGCAGCCGCTCCCCCAGGAGACGATCCCGATGAGGCGCCCACGGGCCACCAGCGGGCCTCCGCTGTCCCCCTGGCACGCATCCCGCCCACCCGTGCTGTCACCGGCGCAGAGCATCGACGAGGCGTCGTAGGCGCCGCGTGTGCCGCCGGGGTACGCCCTGACGCAATCGGTGTCCGGGAGCACCCGTACCGAGGCGGCGCGCAGGCCGGACGCGTAGGCGCCGTACCCCGTGGTGTCCCCCCATCCGTACACCGTCGCCACGGTGCCCGGCTCGTACGCCGCGTTCCCGGCCCCGGCCATCGGAATGACCCCGCCCTCCGGCAACGCCCGGTCCAGGGTGAGGACCGCGAGATCGCCGGCATTCGTGCCCGGGTCGTAACCCGGGTTGACCCACGTCGAACGCACGGGGATCTCCTGACCGCCCGGCCCGTCCAGTTCGTCCCGTCCGGCGATGATCCGAAGATCCGCCGCCTCCGGGCCGGCGGCCCCCAGGACGTCCTCGCTCAAGCAGTGCGCGGCCGTCAGCACCGTGGTGGGCGCGACCGCCACTCCGCCGCAGAACTGGCCCGCACGGGTTCCTCCGAACCGGTCACGGCTCGCCAGGGCCACCGTCCACGGGCTGTCCGCGACGGCCACCGGTTTCCCGCCGATGATGATGCTGTCCGCCGCTGCGGGGGGCGGCGGACCGAGGGGTATGAGCGCAGCGGCGACCGCCACGGTGCAGGCGGCGGGAAGGACACGGACCGGTAGGCGGGGCATGGAGGCTCCTGACGCCGAGGTGAGCAGTGCCCACTCAGCGTTATCCGCCGCGGCGCCGTCCGCATGCGGACACGGGCCGGGGCCCGGAACCCAAGAAGAAGGTTCCGGGCCCCGGCCCGTGTTCTGTCCGCGATCTAGTCGAGGTAGTCGCGCAGGACCTGCGAACGCGACGGGTGGCGCAGCTTCGACATCGTCTTGGACTCGATCTGGCGGATGCGCTCGCGCGTCACCCCGTAGACCTTTCCGATCTCGTCCAGCGTCTTCGGCTGGCCGTCCGTGAGACCGAACCGCATCGAGACCACGCCCGCCTCACGCTCGGAGAGCGTGTCGAGCACGGAGTGCAGTTGCTCCTGGAGCAGCGTGAAGCTCACCGCGTCCGCGGGCACGACCGCCTCGGAGTCCTCGATCAGGTCTCCGAACTCACTGTCCCCGTCCTCACCCAGCGGGGTGTGGAGGGAGATCGGCTCGCGACCGTACTTCTGGACCTCGATGACCTTTTCGGGGGTCATGTCGAGCTCCTTGGCCAGTTCCTCCGGGGTGGGCTCACGGCCCAGGTCCTGGAGCATCTGGCGCTGAACACGAGCGAGCTTGTTGATGACCTCGACCATGTGCACCGGAATGCGGATGGTGCGGGCCTGGTCGGCCATGGCACGGGTGATCGCCTGGCGGATCCACCACGTGGCATAGGTGGAGAACTTGTAACCCTTGGTGTAGTCGAACTTCTCGACCGCACGGATCAGACCGAGGTTGCCCTCCTGGATGAGGTCCAGGAAGAGCATGCCCCGACCGGTGTAACGCTTGGCCAGCGAGACCACGAGACGGAGGTTCGCCTCCAGCAGGTGGTTCTTGGCCCGGCGGCCGTCCTCGGCAATGATCTCCAGCTCGCGCTTGAGCTTCGGGGCGAGCTTGTCGGAGTTCGCCAGCTTGTCCTCGGCGAAGAGCCCGGCCTCGATGCGCTTGGCGAGCTCGACCTCCTGCTCGGCGTTGAGGAGGGGGACCTTGCCGATCTGCTTCAGGTAGTCCTTGACCGGGTCGGCCGTGGCGCCGGCAACGGCGACCTGCTGCGCAGGCGCGTCGTCCTCGTCGTCGTCGGAGAGGACGAAGCCCTTGTTCTCGCCCTCGCCCTCCTCTTCCTCACCCTTGCCGGCCTTTACTTCCTCGACCGCCTCGTCGCCGTCGAGCAGTTCGTCGTCCTGCTTGCCGGACTTCTTCGCCGCGGTCTTCTTGACCGCGGTCTTCTTCACGGCGGTCTTCTTGGCAACCGTCTTCTTGGCGGCCGCCTTCTTCGCAGGAGCGGCAACGGCAGCGTCGTCGGCCGCCGCGTCCGCGCTCCCGGCCGTCGGGGCGGCAGATGCCGCGACGGTCCGCGTCACGGCGGTCTTGGCCGTGACGGTCTTGGTGGCGGTGCGCTTGACCGGGCTCTTCGCTGCGACGCTCTTGCGGGCGCGCTTGGGCGACTCCGCGGCACTGACCATCAGCGTCACACCCTCTTCCTCGAGGATCTGGTTGAGGCTGCGCAGAACATTCTTCCACTGGGTTGGCGGAATCTGGTCAGCCTCGAAGGCCCGACGCACGTCATCGCCGGCGATCTGCCCATCAGCCTTCCCCCGCTCGATGAGCGCCATCACAGACTCGGACTCGGCGATCTCCGGCGGGAGCGTACGGGATGTGCTGGCCGACACGAACAACCTCTCGGAACGATGGAAACGGCTTCCGGCCCGGCCCCGGAGAGGGCTGGAACCGACGACCGCCGACTGGGGATGTCGCCGACGGCGCGGGCTTGGCCTCAGAACTGCACAGCACACTGTGTGGCTGCTGTATTCCTTCCGCGGCGGTCACCTCTTAGGTCATCGCACTGTTTCGAGGAGTGTTACGCCCAATTCACGTGGCCCCAGTCACACCTCATTCGCGACAAACGGAACCAGAGGTACATCACCGTACGAACATGCCACCGAACCGTACGAGCCCGGCGGCACTCGGGTCACATACCCCGGTCCCGGGCGCTCAGTGCTCGCGCGGCGCGGGAACCACCCGTTCCCCGTCGTTGTGGCCGACGAGCAGCTGCCGCATGGCGGCCTCCGCTCCGGCGGAATCACCCGACGCGAGGGCCTCCACGATCCGCGCGTGATGACCGAGGGACGCCTCGACCGGCCGGTCACAGCCCGTGACGGGCCCGCCGGAGACGTGCAGGGCCGCCGAGACGATCCCGGAGAGGTGCTCGAGCATGCGGTTGCCCGCCGCCTGGATCAGGAGGGCGTGGAACTCCGCGTCGGCCCGGGAGAACGTGACGGCGTCCCCCTGCCCCATCGCGTGCCCCATGATCTCGATCATGTCGCCGAGGCGCTGCTGGATGTCCTCCCGCCCGTGTCCGGCGGCCAGCCGCGCAGCCAGCGGCTCGATGGTCCACCGGAGGTCGTCCAGCTCACGGCGCTGGTCATCACGCTGCGGGCCGAAGGCGCGCCATTCGATGATGTCGGGGTCCAGCAGATTCCAGTCGCTCACCGGCCGGACCCGCGTGCCCACGTTGGGCCGGGCGCTCACCAGGCCCTTGGCCTCCAGGACGCGCAGGGACTCCCTCACAACGGTGCGGGAGACCTCGAATCGCTGGCCGATCTCCTCCGGCACGAGCGGCCGGTCAGCCCCGAGGTCACCGGAAACGATCATCTGGCCGAGCTGCTGGACCAGCTGGCCGTGAAGTCCACGGCCGCGACTGGCCGTGCCGCGTCGGCTCGCCCGCCCCAGATCGGATTCGGCACCGCCCCAGGAGCGGAGGGCGGCGCGCTCGCCGGCCGGCGCCTCCGTGCAGGGGTAGCTGTCGAGTTCGCCCGGGCCGGCGAGGCCGGAGTCGGCGGAGCGGGCGGCGGTCATCATGGTGTGCGCAAGGGTACTCACGCATCATTTGTCGGCGCGGCTCACCCGCCCCTTGAGGTCTTTGCTGAAAAGCACACGAAAGGGTGATCGGCACCTGCCTCGCAATTGACGCCTTATCTCCACAAATCCGGTGATTTCAATGGAGTTGCCCCCAAGGGGCTCGCCGCCCTGCCCCAAGCAGGTCACCAACGAGCCCTCCCTCGAAGGCTGGTGAACACATACGCGCAGATCAAGGCAGACAACGACAAGGAAAGCGCCAGTCCCACGGGTTGAGCCACGATCCGCACAACAGCCATCACCCATCGGTCCGCCTCGTAGGGCCACTGCAGCCAGCCGAGTTCACGCAGCCGACCCGGTAGTCCTGTGACCGAACGGGCGGAGGGCCCGGCGAGGATCTTCTGCACCAGCGGTACGACGAGAACCGGAACCGCCAGCACGGCAGCGACTCCGGCGCCCGCCAGCCGGAACACACCGGCCCCCAGCAGCCCCGCCCATGCACATCCGACCGACAGCCCGGCCCAACTGAACGCCAGTTCCGGCGCGTCGGCCGGGACGGTCACCAAGCCACCGCCGTACACGAGGTGCAACGCTTCGACGCCCGCCAGTACGGAGAGCAGCGCGAGCAGCAGCGCGACGCCCGCCGAGACCACCAGCTTGGCCATCAGGAGGCCGAGGCGGCGCGGTACCGTCCCCCGGCCCGCGGCGAGCGCCGGATACCGGAACTCGTCACCGAAGGAGAGGGCGCCCAGCAGGCCGGCGGCGAACGCGGCAGGCGGAAGCGGCAGCAGATCCGGCCAGGCGACCAGCAGATCAGGCAGGGGCGTCCTCCCCGACCGGGCCAGCAACACGGAGAGGCTCGCCGAGACGGCCAGAACGGCCGCCATGATCAAGGTGGTTGTCCTGACGCCGAAGAGGCGTCGCAGCTCGTACCGCACGGGTCTGAGCGGGCCACGGGCCGGGCGTACGGGGATCGGGGGCGGCAGCTCCGAGACCGCCACGGCCGAGGCCGGTCCGGGCGGAACGGTTCTCACCGGCTCGCCGGCCGGGCCTCGGGCCGGAACAGCCGCCGGACCCGCGTCACCCACCTCGTCGGCGAGTTGGTGGACGGGGACGCCGTGCCGGTACGCCGTGTCCCCGATCTCCGCACATGTACTTCCGTACACCGACAGCCGGCTGCCCCCCTCGGGGACCACCTCGACGGAACGCTGGGCGGCCCGGGCCTCACGGCACACCACGGCGGCCAGCCTGGCCGCGTGCGGGGTCCGCACGGCGACCCTGGGACGCAGGCGGGTCCGCGAGAAGTCGACGACGTCCTGGTCCGCGACGAGGCACCCCTGGTCGATGGTGACCACACGGTCGGCCGCGCGGGCGGCTTCCTTGGGGTCGCCGGTCGTGTGCAGGACCGTGCCCCCTTCGGCCGCGTGTGCGCGGAGCAGGCCGTGGAGCCAGCTCCTCTCACGCGGCGAGAGGCCCTTGGTGGGCTCGTCGAGTACGAGCGTATGAGGGTCGCCGAGCAGCGCCGAAGCCACGCCGAGCCGCCGGTCCATGCCGGCCGAGAGGGTACCGATGCGCTGGTCCCCCAGCCCTGCGAGACCGACGACCTCGAGCAGTTCGTCGGCTCGCGAGGCCGGAACTCCTGCTGCGGCGCAGAGCATACGGAGCTGGCCGCGTGCCGTGCGCGCCGGATGCCCCGGCACGTCGCCGAGCAACACCCCGACCTCCCGGGCGGGGTGGCCGATACGGTGCAGCGGCCGGCCCTTGAAGTAGGTGACGCCCCTTCCTGCTTCCAGCTCGAGCATCAGGCGGAGGGCTGTGGTCTTGCCGGAGCCCGGAGCGCCGAGCAGCACGGTGACGCTGCCGGGCCGGGCTTCGAAGGTCAGATCGTTCACGACGGGCGGGCGGTCGCGGCGTGGGGCGCTGGTGAGTCCGATGGCCTGGAGCATCGCTTCTCTCGCGGAGGGTTGAGACCGCTCGGCGGCAGGGTGGATTACCCCAGCAAGATAACGCGACATTTCGGGCTTTTGACGCACCGAGGCTTTTGTGGGCGTTCCGCGAATGCGTGCGGCGTGCGCCTGGGGCCGGGCCAGGTCAGACTTCCGGCCTCAGCATCGGCGGATTGAGTACCGTCGCCGCCCCGGCCCGGAACAGTTGTGCGGGGCGGCCTCCCTGACGCGTGGTCGTCCCTCCGGACGGGACCAGGAAGCCGGGCGTGCCCGTGACCTTGCGGTGGAAGTTCCGGGGGTCCAGGACCACACCCCACACCGCCTCATACACTCTTCGCAGCTCGCCGACCGTGAACTCGGGCGGACAGAAGGCCGTGGCCAGCGAGGAGTACTCGATCTTCGAGCGGGCCCGTTCCACCCCGTCGTCGAGGATCTTCGCGTGGTCGAAGGCCAGTGGCGGGGATCCCTCGCCGTCGCCCTCGATGCCGCTCCCCGGCCCGAGCAGGTCCTCCACCGGTGCCCAGCGGGCGCTGTTCGCGTCACCGCCGGCGCGTGGGGCCGGGAGGTCGGGAGCCAGCGCGAGGTGCGCGACACTGACGACCCTCATCCGGGGATCGCGTCCCGGGTCACCGTAGGTGGCCAGTTGTTCGAGATGGGCACCGTTTCCGATGGCGGGGGCGGCCGGGTCGTGCGCACAGAGCCCTGTCTCCTCGACGAGTTCACGCGCTGCCGCCGCACCGAGGTCCTCATCGGCTCTGACGAATCCGCCCGGCAGCGCCCACCGCCCTTGGAACGGCGATTCGCCGCGGCGTACCACCAACGCGCAGAGGGCATGACGTCGCACCGTGAGGACAACCAGATCGACGGTGACAGCGAAGGGCGGGAAGGTCGACGGGTCGTAGGGCGGCATGCCGAAATCATAGTCGTCTTCCTGACGATAAACACTCCCTTCGAAACACGTGGTTCCGCGCCCGCCCTCTCCGCTCCCTTCCTCCGGGCCGCGGCGCGGCCGCTCCGGCAGGGAGCTTCGTCCGCCCGGGAACACGGAAGGTCAATCGCGGCTCCTGGCGTCACGGGAACCCGGCCGCCGGGTGTCCAGCCGCCGAATATCACGGGCCCGGCTGCGGCTCACAGCCGGGCGGGGACGGGAGACCGCGCCCGGTGCCGGCCGGTCCGCCGCCCTCCGTTTACGCCTCCCGGCCGGGGTGCGTGCGGGCGGCGGCCCGGCCCGCCTCCCGCACGGGTCCTGAGAGGCGACGCCCCCTTCGTGGCCGTCGCGCAGAATGCGCTCTCCCCGGAGACAACGACGCAGCGTTTCCGGGTCGAGGCCTTGGTTGCACGCCTGGTGCAGCAGTTGGGCGAACGTGTAGTGGGGGTCTGCGCTCAGGGCGAGTCCCAGAGCCACCCTGGCTGCCGCCTCGTCGCCCATGGACCACGAGACCCAGCCGGCCAGCGCCAGGGGCGCCGCCGCGTGTTCCACGTACGGGCCGACGCAGCGGCGGGCGAGAGCACGCCACAGCCTCAGCGCCGTCCCGGCCTCGCGGCCCTCCATCCACTCGGCGGCCCGGTCCCTCGTCTCACGGTCCTGAAGGCCGAGAATCACCGCCGCCGCCTCGCCGGATGTGATCAGGCCGTCGTCATCGCCGTCCGCTCCGGCGGGGCCTGCGACCGGTGCGCTCCCGAGGCGTTCCATGAGGTCACGCGCGAGCGCCAGGGTCTCCCGTGCCACCTCACCGCGCCCGTCCACGTCGAGGATGCGGGACACCAGCACGGCACCCGCTGAATCAAGGGCCCTCTCCTGCTCCTGCGCACCTGCGGATACCCACGGCTTGAGCCGTGCCTCCATGTCGCGCAGCGATCCGCGCACCTGGACACCGGCGTACGCGGCTGCGGCCGCCATCACCGTGGTACCCGGAAGCGCCAGCGGATTCCCTTCGGGCGGGCAGCAGCGGTCATCGGGGCAGCAGTAGGACCAGTAACGCCCGTCGGAGATGCAGAGCGCCTCGAGCACGGGAACGTCGAGTGCCCCGCAGGCCGTACGCAGCCGCTGCGCGAGCGGCCTCAGCCGCTCCATGGTCTGCGGGGCGCTCTCCCCCTCGGCCGGGTCCTGGCAGAGGAAGACGACGATCGCGTCAGGACGGGACTCGTGCCTCTCGCTTCCCTCGACCAGGCATTGCGCCAGCTGGTCGGCGACCGGCGCCCATTCCTCCGGCTCACGCGGGATGCCCAGCCGTAGCCTGCCGCCGAAGCGGCCCCGGCCGCCGTGCAGGGCGACCATGACCACGCTGTCGTTCGGATGGAAACCCAGCAGGTACGGGAGGGCATCGGCCAGTTCCGCGGGGCCGCGCAGGGTGATCTGCTGAGCTTCGGACGGACCGGTGTTTTCGTCGTGCTTGTTCATGGAATGACCGTCCCGCGGACCGCCGTTTCCCGCGACCCCTGTGGATAACTTTGTCCACAGGCACCGGCCGCCGTTCGTGGTTTGTCGTAGGCATCGGGTTGCATGGGGGCATGACCAACGCAGACCGCGCAGAGCTCAGGGCCTCGGCCGATTCCGTACTCGCCCGTCTGGTCGGGGACCCCGCCGGCGCCGCCCGGCTGCGCGAGGACCAGTGGAAGGCCATCGAGGCCCTCGTCGCCGACAGGCGCAGGGCCCTGGTCGTCCAGCGGACAGGATGGGGCAAGTCCGCGGTGTATTTCGTGGCGACGTCGCTGCTGCGCGCACGCGGCAGCGGGCCTACGGTGATCGTCTCGCCCCTGCTCGCGCTGATGCGCAACCAGGTGGCGGCGGCGGCCAGGGCCGGCATCAGCGCGCGCACGATCAACTCCTCCAACACCGAGGAGTGGGACGCCGTCCAGGCCGAGGTGGCGGCGGGCGAGGTGGATGTCCTGCTGGTCAGTCCGGAGCGGCTCAACAACCCCGACTTCCGGGACCAGGTCCTGCCGCGCCTTGCCGCCGCCACGGGTCTGCTGGTGGTCGACGAGGCGCACTGCATCTCCGACTGGGGACATGATTTCCGGCCGGACTACCGAAGGCTGCGAACCATGCTCGCCGACCTGCCCGCGGGTGTCCCCGTGCTCGCCACGACGGCCACCGCCAATGCCCGTGTGACCGCGGACGTCGCGGATCAGCTCGGCACGGGGGCGGGCACCGACGCGCTGGTACTGCGGGGTCCGCTCGACCGCGAGAGTCTCAGCCTCGGGGTGCTGCAACTACCCAACGCCGCGCACCGTCTGGCCTGGCTGGGCGATCATCTCGGGGAGCTGCCGGGCTCGGGCATCATCTACACGCTCACGGTCGCGGCCGCCGAGGAGATCACGGCGTATCTCCGCCGGTGCGGGCTCCCGGTCACGTCGTACACGGGCCGGACGGAGAACGCCGACCGGCAGCAGGCGGAGGACGATCTCCTGGCCAACCGGGTCAAGGCCCTGGTGGCCACGTCCGCGCTCGGCATGGGATTCGACAAACCCGACCTCGGCTTCGTCGTGCACGTGGGATCACCGTCCTCGCCCATCGCCTATTACCAGCAGGTCGGCCGAGCGGGACGCGGGGTCGAGCACGCCGAGGTCCTGCTGCTCCCGGGCAAGGAGGACGAAGCCATCTGGCAGTACTTCGCATCGGTCTCCTTTCCCCCGGAGGAACAGGTGCGCCGGACCCTCGACGTCCTCTCCCAGGCCGGCCGCCCTCTGTCGCTGCCCGCCATGGAACCTCTCGTCGACCTGCGGCGCACCCGCCTCGAGACGATGCTCAAGGTGCTGGACGTCGACGGTGCGGTGAAGCGGGTGAAGGGCGGCTGGATCTCCACGGGCGAACCGTGGGTGTACGACTCCGAGCGCTATGCCTGGGTCGCGCGGCAGCGGGCCGCCGAACAGCAGGCCATGCGCGACTACGTCGCCACGACCGGATGCCGGATGGAGTTCCTCCGGCGTCAGCTGGACGACGAGGAGGCCGAGGCGTGCGGGCGCTGTGACAACTGCGCAGGCACCCGTTTCGACGACAAGGTCTCCACGGCCGCCCTCGACGGGGCTCGTGGCGAGCTCGGCCGGCCAGGGGTGGAAGTGGAGCCGCGCAAGATGTGGCCCACCGGGCTCTCCGCGGTGGGGGTCGATCTCAAGGGCCGCATCCCGGCAGGCGAACTGGCTCTTCCAGGCCGGGCGCTCGGCAGGCTCTCGGACATCGGCTGGGGCAACAGGCTCCGTCCGCTGCTCGCGGCGCAGGCGCAGGACGTCCCGGTCCCCGACGACGTGTCGAGTGCGGTGGTCACGGTCATCGCCGACTGGGCGAAGGGTCCCGGCGGCTGGGCCTCCGGAGCCCCGGACGCGGCTCCCAGGCCGGTCGGTGTCGTCACGGTCGCCTCGCGCCACAAGCCGCAGCTGGTCCACTCGCTCGGCAGCCGTATCGCCGAAGTCGGCCGGATGCCCCTGCTGGGTACGGTCACGCACGCGCCGGGCAGCGAGGACCTGCGGATCTCCCGGACCAACAGCGCCCAGCGGGTGAGGGCGCTGCACGAAGCCCTCGTCGTCGAGCCCGCACTGGCGGAGGCGCTCGCCGCCGCGGGAGGGCCCGTCCTGCTCGTGGACGATCTCTCCGACACCGGGTGGACACTGGCCGTCGCGGCAAGGCTGCTGCGGCGAGCGGGAGCGGAGGGTGTGTTTCCGCTGGTCCTCGCAGTCCAAGCCTGACGGATGGCTTCGTTCGCCGCCCAGCGGGCAGGGATATAGGAGTCATTCCGTCAGATACCCGTCAGCCACGTCAATTGCTCGTTGCCGCCTGCCGGTACGACAGGAAGAATTGGAGCCGCTCCCCGCACGGTCTTTTCGCGGGCCCGGAAGGGCTGTGCCGCGGCGCGCCCCCACTCGACCCTGCCCGCACCGTGGGCGCGCAGCGAAGGGAGGACCGTGACCTTCGGATACGCTCCGTCCGCAGCCACTTCACTGTCGGCATCCGCGGGCTCCGCCAACCACGTGGCCAGGATGCTCGAACCGGCCGAGTGGGCTGCGGCGGGCATACCTCTACTGCGTAGCCCGCGTGAGGTCGTCAGCGGCCTCCACGCGCGGCACCGTCCGACTCCGGCCACCGCGGTCGTCGCCGTCCTCGACCATGAGGAACGGCTCATCGCCAGCGCGTCGTTCGCCCGGCGGCCCACCGCGGCCGCGGACGGCTGGGAGTTCCGCAACGCCCTGCTGGCACATCTGCGCCGGGTGATCCCGCACGACCTGCGCCGCCGCACCCCGGTGCGTACCGCGGTCCTGCTCTACTGCCGCGAGGGAGACGAGCGCTGGACGGAGGAGGACGGGGCGTGGATGTGGGGGCTGAGGGACGCCTGCACACTGCACGGCCTCAGGTGCGGGGCCTACATCACCCTCACTCATGGAGGCTGGCAGGTTCTCGGTGAAGGCAGGAGCGGCCGCAGACCGACGCTGCTGTCCAGGCCTTCGGCCCTGGCGGACACCTCAGCCGACCAGGACCCCATGCCGCTGCGTACCGGTGGCGGGGCGGCCGAGGCACTGCGCCGGAGTGCGGCCCGGTGAAACGGGACGTGGGCCCCGGACGTCCTCGTGGACGTCCAGGACCCACGGACGTATGGCTCAGACTCCCGCGCCGAGCGCGGAATTGACGGTCTGCGGGTCTCCGCACACGATCAACAGCACACCGGCGCGCTCCCGGACCTCGGACAGCCCTCGGGCAGCCGTGTCGTCGAGGTCGCCGTTGACCGCGACGACAACCACAGCCCGGGACGCGCAACGGCCGACGCCGGCGGTGGAGGCGAAGAAGACGTCGTCGCCCGCGTCGTGCTGGGACCAGTACGCGGCCTCTCCGAAGGAGAGCTCGTGAGCGGCCCAGGGATGCAGTTCACCGGTGGTGAGCACCAGGATGTCACCAGGGGACCGTCCGGAATCGAGCAGCAGGTCGACGGCCTCTTCGGCAGCGTCGATCGCACCGTCGGCCGGAGCCGGAATCAGCTGGAACTGCGCTGCGGAGTGCTCTTCCGGCGGCTTCCGACCGGCGGGACCCGGAGCGGCAGGGGCCGGAGCAGCAGGGGTGGCGGATGTGGGACGAGGGCGCCGCGCCGGGGGTGCGGGACGCGGGGTGGCCGCGGAACGCGGGCCAGGTACGGGACGGGGGGTCGGCGCGGTGCGGCCGGTGGCCGGAGTAACGCGGGGACCCTGGACGCTCTCGGGAATCTGAGGCTCCTCGGGGATGAGAGGCGTGAATGGTGGTCTGTCACAGCCGACGCGGCATGCGCCGGCGGGTGGGTGGGTGCGCCTGCGCGATCAGAAGTCGAAGCCGAGCTGGCCCCCGCTTTCCGGTGCGGCCGCCTCTGCGGGGAAGCGGACCTTCTTCAGGTGCTGCCACTTGGGCAGCGCGTCGAGGTAGGCCCAGCTGAGGCGATGGTGAGGCGTAGGCCCCCGCTCCTCCAGTGCGGCCCGGTGTACCGGTGACGGATAACCGGCGTTCGCACCGAAGGCGAAGTCTGCGTACTCCCCCGCATCCGAGCCCAGTTCGGCCATCATCGTGTCCCGGCGGACCTTGGCGATCACCGAGGCCGCGGCGACGGCGATGCAGGACTGGTCGCCTTTGACCACGGTGCGGACGTTCCAGGGCGGCCCCAGGTAATCGTGCTTGCCGTCGAGGATCACGGCGTCCGGCCGCACAGGCAGCAACTCGAGTGCCCTGACGGCCGCAAGACGAAGCGCCGCGGTCATGCCGAGATCGTCGATCTCCAGCGGCGACGCGTGCCCCACCCCGTAGGCCGTGACCCACTTCTCGAGCGTCGGGGCGAGTTCCGCCCGGCGCCTGGGGCTGATCAGCTTGGAGTCGGTGAGGCCCTCAGGGGGCCTGCGGAGGCCGGTGACGGCAGCACAGACGGTGACGGGTCCGGCCCACGCTCCGCGTCCGACCTCGTCGACACCGGCGACGGTCCTGGCACCGGTTGTGGCGCGCAGCGAGCGCTCGACGGTGTGCGTGGGTGGTTCGTACGGCATGGCGCCTGCCAGGTTACGCCGATGGGCACGGCAAGAACACCCCGGGGCACCGTCCGGCGGTTCGGCCCCTGCCCGGCCCTGTCCGGGAGACCGCGGGCCGGCACGCGGGGAGGGACGGGGAGGGCCACGAAAAGGGAAGAGCGGCATCACGCCCTTGCCGGGCAGCCGAGAGCACCTCCACCCGGCACTTCGCTTCCGCACACTTGACGTGAAACACCACCGCTGCTCGAACGATGTCCAGAAGTTTCGCGATTCCGCGCACCGAAGAGGGCATCACGCCGCCCGGACAGCTACACAACGATACCCGCAGGAGCGCGGGGCGGCGGCCGACACCCCTCCCCGAAACCGCCCCTCCAGATTCGTATCGCAGAAGCGAACACCCGATCGCCCACCCGGGCCTCCGACACGGGCAGGTGCGCCGAACTCCCCCGCCGGAGCCGGGCGTCGGACGCTCGGGCGCTCCTGGGGACTCACCCCCGTGCACGGAAACGGCGGTGGCTCCGATCCGCGGACCGGGCCGGCCGAAGACCGTCGTCCCGGTTTCCGGGAAGACCCGCTCAGTACGGGTCGTAGGAGCCCTCTTCCTCGTGGCCCTCCCCCCGCTCACCGGCTTCCCGGCCGAAGCCGTGGCACTCGGTCCCCCGGTGCTGTGCGGGGTGCTCCTCGAGGATCTCCCGCGCCCTGATCTCGCCCCAGCTGGAGGAGTACCACGGGGCCTCCCGGAGGGCGAGGTCGCGCTGGAAGTTCTCCAGCGCACAGGACCTCAGCGGTTCCGGCAGTGCGTTCAGAGCCGGTACGGCATCTGCGGAGAGCCCCTTGAGGTAGTCGATGTCGATCGTTTTGTCGCTGCGGTACCTCTGGACGTTCTGCTCGGCGATCAGCCCGTCGGGCGAGAGGAGACCGAAGACCAGCACACCGGCGGCGGCACTCACGGCGATCGCGCGTGGCAGCAGCCTGGCACCGAAGACGCCGGCGGCCAGGATGAGGACGAGCACCACTCCGAGCCAGAGCTCCACGGCGGCCACCGAGATCCGCAGCCGGGTCAGCCCGAAGGCCTCCACGTAGAGGTCCATACGGCGCAGCGCGGAGGCGACCACGACGAGCGTGAGTACGCACAGAGCGCCGAGAACGCTCCGGACCAGGATCCGGTCACGTGGCCCGCCCCGTGGGGCCCAGCGCAGGGCGAGCGCGATGACGAGCAGCGTCAGCAGGGTGGCCCAGAGGAGCTGCCAGAAGCCCTGGCGGGCGTACTCGGCGGGCAGCAGGCCCGTCTCCTTCAGCACCTTGTCGTACCCACCGAGAAGAACGACGAGCTGGAGCCCGACGAAGGCCGCGAAGAGCAGGTCGAGCACGATCAGCGGAAGTGCCCACTCCACCCTGTTCCGGGGTTCGCCCGGCCGAACGGTGATGCCGTCCCAGCGCACCGGCGCCGCGGCGCTGTACGCGGCGGCGAGCGCTCCCAGGAGCCCGAGTGCGAAGAGGAGGACGCGCCAGGGGCTGTCACCGACCGAAACGTCGGGGGTGAGACTGCCCAGGAGGTCGGCGAAGGCGGCGTCCGCGGAGGCGAAGAGCGCACCGAAAACGACGAGCAGTACGACGGCCACCGCCGCGGTGCGCACCACGGTGCGCACCCGGCCCGCGGAACCGTCCGCACGGTCACGCACCCCGCGCCACCCCCAGCGCGCGCCGGCCGCCACCGAGGAGAACAGACCCAGGGACCCGAGCAGCACACCCAGCCAGCTACGGCTTCCGTGAAGAGCGAGCGAACCCAGGGCAAGGGCGGACACCATGGCGAGGAAGACCGGCCACCCTGCTTCTCTGAGCACCGGGATCGCCAGGAGCGCCAGGCCGCCCACCGCCCAGACGGCCGTCCAGGGCCTTGGCCTGCGCCCTGCCGAGCGAGCGGCGAAGAAGGCCCCCAGAGCGGCGGGCACAGCCACGATCAGCAGGTTGGCCCCCAGCCCTTCGCCGAACAGCAGGGCGCTGAGCAGAGCCGTGGCGAAGACCGACCAGAGGGTCTTCGGGCCGATCGCAGGCGGAGACGGAGGACGCAGCCTGGAAAGCACACCGGGAGGCGGTTGCCGGCTCCGGCGCTGCCGGACGTCCGCCCGGGGCGCCGCTCGGAGATGGGCGGGCATCTTCGGAACGTCCGGACCGGCGCTCTGCGGCGGTACCGGGGTGGAAGCCCGCGCCGGTCCCCCTGCCGACGCCTTCACGTGGCCGGGGCCTTCCGGTGCCGGCTCATTCGCCGGCTCGGGCGCGGCACCGGACGCGGCTTCGACCACCGCGCCGGGCTCCGGTGACGTGTCGGGGCGGCTGGACGCTTCGGACGACTGATCGGACATCGGGACCCCTCCCCCACCGGAGTCCGCTCGCACGGCCACATCGCGGCGCGACGGCCCCGGCGTC
Organism: Streptomyces sp. NPDC014623; assembly: GCF_043088245.1. NCBI lineage: Bacteria > Bacillati > Actinomycetota > Actinomycetes > Kitasatosporales > Streptomycetaceae > Streptomyces > Streptomyces sp. NPDC014623. Next base: position 188,730 of record NZ_JBIBZU010000011.1, read on the forward strand.
TCTAGGTGCACGCCCACCAAGATCAATGAGGGCGGCGTGGCCGAAAGGGTAAGCCCCGCCCGGGGCGTTCGGCCGATCGGAGCCGGCGCTGTGGCAGGACCGTGACAGTGAACTCGCCAGGACGTGACCATGCCCCGCTGAGCCGCCGGCCCTGGAGGGGCGGTCGGCGCCCCTTCGGCCTGGGCGAGCGGTCAGCGGCGTGCCGGCGCGGGAGGGACCCAGTCGGGCAGCGCCTCCGTCCGGGCCAGCCAGTCGGCCGGAGGCGCGCCGGCCCGCTCCGCGGCGATGACTCCGCCGACGATGGCGCAGGTGGTGTCCACGTCACCGCCCGCCTGCGCCGTCGCCCAGAAGGCCTGTTCGAAGTCGCCGAGGTTCCGAGCCGCCGACCAGAGTGCGAACGGCACCGTGTCGTGTGCGCTCGTACGACGGCCGTTGCCGAGCACCGCCGCGACCGTACCCGCGTCCCGGTAGTCGAGCATGTCGCGCGCCCTGCGCAGCCCGGCACCGACCGCGCTGCGCGGGACGAGGGCGACGACACCGTCGAGCAGGCCTTCCGGCGTCGGCGGGCCTCCCGGCGCGGCGACGAGGGCGGCCGCCGCTGCGACGGCCATGGCCCCCACGACGGCTTCGCGGTGCTGATGGGTGGTGTACGAAGAGATCTCGGCCTGGTGGGTGGCCTGTTCCGGATCGTGCGCGTACCAGGCGCCCAGCGGTGCGATGCGCATCGCCGAACCGTTCCCCCAGGAACCCTGGCCCTGGAAGAGGGCGGAAGCCAGCTCACGCCAGTCGCCGCCTTCCCGCACCAGCCTGAGCAGCCGGTTCACCGCAGGCCCGTAGCCCCGGTCGAAATCGTGGTGCCGGGCGAAGGACTCGGCGAGCGCGTCCTGGTCGATGCGTTCGTGGGCGGCCAGCACGGCGAGTACGGAGCAGGCCATCTCGGTGTCGTCGGTCCACTGCCAGCCGGCGGGCGGCAGGGCCCGGTTCTTGAGCAGCGGATAATTGGCCGGGACGAAGAACTGGGAGCCGAGGGCGTCTCCCACGGACAGTCCACGCAGGCTGGCCAGAGCGCGTTCGAAGCGGTCGGAAGCGGAGTCAGCGGTCATCGCTCTGCCACTCTATCCGGTGATGCCGTACGGCTCAGGGGTGCGCCACCGCTCGAAGGGCCGGTCGAGCGTATAACGGCCGTCCTCACCGAGCAGCAGCGTCCTGGTTTCGCCGTTCCCGGGGTTGGACAACGACTCGAACTCCGCCACCGACCAGTGGAACCAGCGCATGCAGAAGAGCCTCATGGTCAGTCCGTGGGTGACCAGCAGCACGTTCGGCGGGTGGTCGGCAGCTTCGAAGCTCCGGTAGAGGCTCTCCAGGAACGCGTCGACCCGGTCGTAGACATCGGCGCCGGACTCGCCCTGCGCGAAGCGGTAGAAGAAGTGCCCGTACGCGTCCCGGTAGGCCTTCTGCAGCCTGACGTCGTCACGGTCCTGCCAGTTGCCCCAGTCCTGCTCGCGCAGCCGGGGTTCCTCCCGGACACGCACGCGTTCCGGTGCGAGACCGAACGCCGTGAACGTCTCGTGGGTGCGCCGGTAGGGCGAGACGTAGACGCTGACACGCTCGTCCCCGAACGTCTCACGCAGCCGGGAGCCGGTCGCCTCCGCCTGGCGCAGGCCCTTCGCCGTAAGCCTGAGGGCATGGTCGGGCTCACGTTCGTAGACCGTGTCGTCGGTGTTCCCTTCGGACTCACCGTGACGGACTAGAACGATGCGTTGCGGTCGTGCCATGTACCGACCCTAGATGCCGTCCGGTGCGTTCGAGCAGCTGTACGGGCTTCTCCGGGCGTATGTGACCAAGGAAACGCCGGTACGGGCGTGGGCCGGGACGACCGCCGGGGACTGGCGCCGCCGGACCGTCCGCGCCGGCGGGAGCGCACGTCACACCGTCCACGTCGGCTCGAGCCGCACCACGTCCCCCGTGAGTTCCTCGACGTCCCTCTCGGTGTCCGCCCGCGCCGCGAGCCGGGCGACGCCCCCGGGCCGGTACTTGCCGCGTTCGGCGCTCGACTGCCACATCGACAGCACCAGGAACTCATGTCCCGGGGCCTCCGCGAAGACTCCGCGCAGCATCCCGGGGGAACCCGCCATCGCCGGGTTCCACACCCGTTGCTGCATGAGCGCGAAGTGGTCGGCACGGTCCTCGTGCACCCGGCTGTGTGCGACCCGGACCACGTCGGCGTCGGTGAATTCCGGCACGAAACCGGTCTTCACATCGAAGCGGTACTCGAAGAGATTGACCCGCAGGTCCTTGTACATACCCGACTGCGCGGCGGCCAGCCGGTCATGGCCTCGGGCCATGAAGGAGTCGTAGAAGACCCGGCTCTCCCAGAACGCGAACGTATGAGCGACTCCGGGCTCTCCTCGGCTCCATCCGCCGCCCTGTCCCCGGAATCCCGGCTCGTCGAGCAGCCCCGCCCATGTCCGCTGCCCCCGCTCGAAACCGCGGCGGTCCACCACGGTGCAGCGAATCCACTTGACCAGCACCGCGCCATCGTACGGCGCCCGGCGTGGCGCGGGTCGTGCTCCGGCCGCCCGGCACCGATGGCCTGCGAGGACCCGCGCAGCCCGGGCCATGTGATTGGCCCGAATACGACGTCCGGATCCAACGCGGTTGGATCCACGGACAGTTACGGACATGATCTGAGGATGAAAGAGGTCCGTCGGTCCAGCAGCGAGGAGGCACGTTCGATGAGTACTCCCAACAAGGACATCGAGAAGGTCGAAGTAAGGGTCAAGTGGGATCCCAGCGCCGCCGGCGAGCCCGCCAACGACCTGGACATCATCGCGGCCACGTACGAGAAGGACGCCCCCTACGGCAGTCCCGCCTACCTCGTGCACTTCGACAGCAGGTCACCTGACGGGACGATCACGCTCAACCGGGACAGCCGCACGGGGCAGGGTTACGGTTTCGACGAGGTCATGACACTCGAACTGGACCGGTTGTCGGACGCCTACGCCAGGGTCGTAGTCGGCGTGGCCATCCAGCAGCGCGACGGCCGCAAGACCTTCGGCCAGGTAGAGCACACGGCCGTGCAGATCCGCGAGGGCTACACGAATCTGGCGGAGGACGACTTCTCTTCGGTGGCCGCCGCCACCGCCGCGGTCGTCGCCGAATTCGTCCGTGACCCCTCGGGGTCCTGGGGCTTCCACGGAACCGTCCGCGGATTCGACGGCGATCCTGATTCGTTCACCGCGGCGATGGGAAGCCGATCGCGCTGATGACCGACGGGGCCGCAGCCCCCGACCCTCCACGAGGACGCATGAGAAAGATCGTTCTGATGATGTCGGTCTCTCTCGACGGTTTCTTCGAGGGGCCGGGCCGGGATCTCGGCTGGCATCTCGTCGACGAGGAGGTGCACCGGCATTTCAACGAGCAGATGAGCTCGGTGAGCGCCTTCCTGGACGGGCGGGTCACCTACGAATTGATGGCCGGTTTCTGGCCGACTGCGGACAGCGATCCGTCGAGTACACCCGCGATGGCTGAATTCGCGGAGATCTGGCGGAACATGCCGAAGTTCGTCTTCTCCAGGACGCTGGACCGGGCGGACCGGAACATCACTGTGGTGCGCGACGTGGTCGTCGAGGACATCCGTGCACTCCAGGCCCGGCCCGGCGGGGACATGCTGGTCGGAGGTGCCGATCTCGCCGCGTCCTTCATGCGCCTGAACCTGATCGACGAGTTTCGCCTGTACGTCCATCCGGTCGTCCTCGGCCGGGGCAGGCCGCTGTTCTCCCCCGCCGGGCAAACCCCCACGGCGCTCCGGCTCGTCGGCACCCGCACCTTCGGCAGCGGTGTCGTACTGCTCCACTACCACCGCCCGCACGAGGAATCCTGAAACTCGAAGAGCGTGCCCGTGCCTGCACAGCACCACCCGCACGCCGAAGGGGACCGGCCGGTGGCCGGTCCCCTTCGTGAGCTGCCGGTCAGCTACCCGCGCGGACCGCACCGGAGGTCTCCTCCGATGCGGCTTCGCCCGTCGGTCAGCTGCACCCGCTGGTCGAGCCGCAGCCCTCGCAGATGTAGCAGGACCCGGCGCGCTGCATCTTCGTGCCGCACGAGAAGCACAGCGGCGCGTCCGCACTGATGCCGAGCTGCATCTCGACCAGCTCGGCCGAGGTGTGCGCCGTCTTGGGCGCCGGCTTCTCAGCACTCTCCTCGGGCGAGGCGACCGCCTTCAGCGGCTGGGTCTGCACAGGAGCGGACTGCGCCAGGCTCTCGGTATCGAGCTCGTCGTCCCCGAAGGCGGGCTCGTACGAACCGGTGTCCAGATGACGCTGACGCTCCTCGGCCGAGTGGATGCCGAGCGCGGAACGTGTCTCGAACGGCAGGAAGTCGAGCGCCAGGCGGCGGAAGATGTAGTCGACGATCGACTGCGCCATCCGCACGTCCGGGTCGTCCGTCATACCGGCCGGCTCGAAGCGCATGTTGGTGAACTTGGAGACGTAGGTCTCCAGCGGGACGCCGTACTGCAGGCCGACCGAGACCGCGATCGAGAAGGCGTCCATCATGCCCGCGAGGGTGGAGCCCTGCTTGGACATCTTCAGGAAGACCTCACCGAGACCGTCGTCCGGGTAGGAGTTGGCGGTCATGTAGCCCTCGGCGCCGCCCACCGTGAAGGAGGTGGTGATGCCGGGACGGCCCTTGGGCAGGCGCTTGCGGACCGGACGGTACTCGACGACCTTCTCGACCGCGGCACGGATGGTGTCCTCGGTCTTCGCGGTCACCTCGTCCTTCTTCTCCTCCCACTTCTTGGTGGAGAGGGGCTGGCCGACCTTGCAGTTGTCCCGGTAGATCGCGAGCGCCTTGACGCCCATCTTCCACGCCTCGAAGTAGACCTCCTCGACGTCCTCGACGGTGGCCGTCTCCGGCAGGTTCACCGTCTTGGACAGCGCACCGGAGATCCACGGCTGGATGGCCGCCATCATCCGGACGTGGCCCATGGCCGAGATGGAACGCTCGCCCATGGCGCAGTCGAAGACCTCGTAGTGCTCGGTCCTGAGCCCCGGGGCGTCGATCACATTGCCGTTCTCGGCGATGTGGGCGACGATCGCCTCGATCTGCTCCGGCTGGTAGCCGAGACGGCGCAGGGCCTGCGGCACCGTGCCGTTGACGATCTGCATCGAGCCGCCGCCGACGAGCTTCTTGAACTTGACCAGGGCGAGGTCGGGCTCGAGGCCGGTGGTGTCGCAGGACATCGCGAGACCGATGGTGCCGGTCGGGGCGATGACCGAGGCCTGGGCGTTGCGGAATCCGTTCTTCGCACCGAGACGGATCACGTCCTGCCAGGCCTCCGTGGCGGCGGCCCAGATCGGCGAGTCCAGGTCGTCGACGCGGACGGCCACGGCGTTGGCGTCCGAGTGCTGCTTCATGACGCGCTGGTGCGGCTCGGCGTTGCGGGCGTAGCCGTCGTACGGGCCGACGACCGCGGCGAGTTCGGCGGAGCGGCGGTAAGACGTGCCCGTCATCAACGAGGTGATGGCGCCGGCGAGCGCGCGGCCGCCGTCGCTGTCGTACGCGTGCCCGGTGGCCATCAGCAGAGCGCCGAGGTTGGCGTAGCCGATGCCCAGCTGGCGGTAGGCGCGGGTGTTCTCGCCGATCTTCTGGGTCGGGAAGTCCGCGAAGCAGATCGAGATGTCCATCGCGGTGATGACCAGTTCGACGACCTTGGCGAAGCGCTCGGACTGGAAGGACTGGTGGCCCTCGCCGTCGTCCTTGAGGAACTTCATCAGGTTCAGCGAGGCCAGGTTGCACGAGGTGTTGTCCAGGTGCATGTACTCGCTGCAGGGGTTCGAGCCGTTGATGCGGCCGGACTCCGGGCAGGTGTGCCAGTGGTTGATGGTGTCGTCGTACTGGATACCGGGGTCGGCGCAGGCCCATGCGGCCTCGGCCATCTTGCGGAAGAGGGACTTGGCCTCGACCTCTTCGATGATCTCACCGGTCATCCGGGCACGCAGGCCGAACTTCCCGCCGGACTCCACGGCCTTCATGAACTCGTCGTTCACACGGACCGAGTTGTTGGCGTTCTGGTACTGGACGGACGTGATGTCGTCGCCGCCCAGATCCATGTCGAAGCCCGCGTCGCGCAGGGCGCGGATCTTCTCCTCCTCCTTCACCTTGGTCTCGATGAAGTTCTCGATGTCGGGGTGGTCGACGTCGAGGATGACCATCTTGGCCGCGCGGCGGGTGGCGCCGCCCGACTTGATCGTTCCTGCGGAGGCGTCGGCGCCCCGCATGAAGGAGACCGGGCCGGAGGCGTTGCCACCGGAGGAGAGCAGTTCCTTGGAGGAGCGGATGCGGGACAGGTTCAGGCCGGCACCGGAGCCGCCCTTGAAGATCATGCCCTCTTCCTTGTACCAGTCGAGGATCGACTCCATGGAGTCGTCGACGGCCAGGATGAAGCAGGCCGAGACCTGCTGCGGCTGGGGCGTACCGACGTTGAACCAGACCGGCGAGTTGAAGCTGAAGATCTGGTGCAGGAGGGCGTAGGCCAGCTCGTGCTCGAAGATCTCGGCGTCCGCGGGGGAAGCGAAGTAACCGTAGTCCTCGCCGGCCTTCCGGTACGTCTTCACGATCCGGTCGATCAGCTGTCGCAGACCGGTCTCGCGCTGCGGCGTGCCGACAGCACCCCGGAAGTACTTGCTGGTGACGATGTTGACCGCGTTCACCGACCAGAAGTCGGGGAACTCGACGCCACGCTGCTCGAAGTTGATCGAGCCGTCGCGCCAGTTGGTCATGACGACGTCACGGCGCTCCCACGCGACCTCGTCGTACGGGTGCACGCCGGGAGTGGTGTGGATGCGCTCGATGCGCAGGCCCTGCTTGGTCGCAGTCGACTTGGCTCCCTTGGTGCGGGAACCTCGTGCCGGGCCGCTCGCCGTCTCTGTCATGCCGCCTCCCATATGTGGGCAAAAACGCCCTGAAGTGCCCAGTTCTTCCCAGGGCACAGTGTGTGTCTGATGTTCCGGACGCCGCGCACAGCGTTCCGGAACAGGTCTTGGTGCCGCCTGTCGCCGGCTCGGCCGCCCCTGCGGCCGCCTTCGGTCAATCGGCGGCGACTGTGGCGGGCGCGGGGATCCCAGGGGTTCCACCGCTCCCGTCCCGCTCCGCGCGGGGCCGCCGTTCGCGGAGTTCCGCGATGGCGGTCTCGAAGTCTTCGAGCGAGTCGAACGCCCGGTACACCGAGGCGAAACGCAGGTACGCGACGAGGTCGAGTTCCTGCAAGGGGCCGAGTATGGCCAGCCCCACATCGTGTGTCGTCAGCTCGGCACCCCCCGTGGCCCGCACCGCCTCCTCGACCCGCTGGCCGAGCTTCGCCAAGGCGTCCTCGGTGACGGGGCGGCCCTGGCACGCCTTGCGGACCCCCGAGATGACCTTGGTGCGACTGAAGGGTTCGGTCACGCCGCTGCGCTTGACCACCATCAGTGAGCAGGTCTCCACCGTCGTGAAACGACGGGAGCAGTCGGGGCACTGACGACGCCGCCGGATCGACGTCCCGTCGTCCGTCGTGCGACTGTCCACGACCCGGCTGTCGGGGTGCCTGCAGAAGGGGCAGTGCATGTCTCCGAACCCTCCTTCACAGCACGACTGAATAGCCCTCCGCGCCCTGTTCAGGGCCCCTGAGGACGGTCACAAGCATAGGTGATGCACTCGGCTCCGACGGACCGGGGACCACTACTTATGGGCGGCGAAAGCAGGGCAGCCACTACATCTAGGGTTTTGCCCTGCCTCTGCCCCACGCGCGTGTCGCGCTTCCCCGCAGGCCCGGGGCAGCCTACGGCCCGGCACGAGGGTACGGGAAACGGACGCCGGCCGAGGCCCCGGGGCCGTCCTGCGGGGGCAACCGGGCGCACCCCCGGAGAGGGCCTTTCGCGGCACACATCCCGCATACGCAGGCGGACCGGTGGAGCGCGGGCGCAATTCCGGCCGGCTCCATCGAATCGCGGCCCGGCGCCTCAGCTCATACACCTCTCGGTAAGCCCACGAGAGCCCTTTATTTGTTTTTCACTCGAACGTGTGTTTGGCGCAACCTTTCGAAAGCTACTACCGTTGCCTAACCAGGGAGACCATTCGAGAGGGGCCGACGTGACCACCACCGCAGACAGCGCGACCATCACTGCCCAGGACCACCGCTCCCAGGGCCGACTTGAGCCGGTGCACACCGTGAATGACTCGATGTCGAACGCGGGGGGGCCGGAGCCCGCACGAGCAGCACGCTCTTTGCCCGGCCGGCCTCCAGGGATCCGGGCGGACAGCTCAGGGCTCACGGACAGGCAGCGGCGCGTGATCGAGGTGATCCGGGATTCCGTGCAGCGACGGGGATATCCCCCCTCGATGCGCGAGATCGGCCAGGCGGTGGGACTGTCCAGCACCTCGTCCGTCGCCCATCAGCTGATGGCTCTGGAGCGTAAGGGATTCCTGCGCCGCGACCCTCACCGGCCACGCGCTTACGAGGTGCGGGGCTCGGACCAGCCCAGCACACAACCGACCGACACCGCCGGGAAACCCGCAGCCTCGTATGTGCCGCTGGTCGGCCGGATCGCGGCCGGTGGCCCGATCCTCGCCGAGGAGTCCGTCGAAGACGTCTTCCCTCTGCCCCGCCAGCTCGTCGGTGACGGCGAGCTCTTCGTGCTGAAAGTCGTCGGTGACTCGATGATCGAGGCGGCGATCATGGACGGGGACTGGGTCACCGTCCGGCGCCAGCCCGTCGCGGAGAACGGCGACATCGTGGCAGCCATGCTGGACGGCGAGGCCACGGTCAAGCGGTTCAAGCGCGAGGACGGCCATGTGTGGCTGCTCCCGCACAATTCCGCCTATCAACCGATTCCCGGTGACGAGGCGACGATCCTGGGCAAGGTCGTGGCGGTGCTGCGGCGGGTATGAGTTCCGCCGGTTCGACCGGCCCCGGGACCACTGCGCCGGTCCCGGGGCCCTGATGTCTCCGCGGTCTCCCGGACACATGCCCTGAGAGGTACGAACCGGACATTCACTCCGGCGGACCGCCCCGGGGTGTCCCTGGCGGCCCGCCCTCCTCTCACTGCGCGGTCTTGGCCGCCGCGTCGATGGCCGCCAGCGACCGCCGCGCCTGATTACGGTCCGTGGTGTACCAGAAGTCCGGCAGTGAGGCGCGGAGATAGCTCCCGTACCGCGCATTGGCCAGCCTGGGGTCGAGCACGGCGACCACGCCCTTGTCGCCCATGGCCCGCACGAGCCTGCCGGCACCCTGCGCCATCAGCAGTGCGGCATGGGTCGCCGCCACCGCCATGAAGCCGTTGCCGCCGGCTTCCTCGACCGCTTTCTGGCGGGCGCTCATCAGGGGGTCGTCCGGCCGGGGAAAGGGAATCCGGTCCATGACCACGAGCTGACAGCTCGGACCCGGGACATCGACGCCTTGCCAGAGGGACAGCGTCCCGAACAAACAGGTCTCGGGGTCCGCCGCGAAGTTCTTGATGAGCTCCCCGAGTGTCTCCTCACCCTGCAGCAGAATCGGCTTGTCCTGTCGGCCACGCAACTCCTCGGCGGCCGCTTGGGCCGCCCGCATGGAGGAGAACAGCCCCAGGGTGCGGCCACCCGCCGCCTCCACCAGCTCTGCGAGCTCGTCGAGCATGTCGGTGCGGGAACCTTCCCGTCCAGGCGTGGCCAGGTGCCGGGCGACGTACAGGATGCCCTGCCTCGGGTAGTCGAACGGCGAGCCGACGTCGAGCCCCTTCCACTGCGGGATGTCGTCGCCCGCCGTGCCCTCGGGCGCGAGGCCCAGGGACGCCCCCACTCCGTTGAAATCACCGCCGAGCTTGAGCGTGGCCGACGTCAGCACCACCGAGCGGTCGGCGAACAGCTTCTCGCGCAGCAGCCCGGACACGGACAGCGGCGCGACCCGGACCGACGCACCGAAGCGATCATGGCGCTCGTACCAGACGACGTCGTACTCGGAGCCCTGTGTGATGCGCTCCGCGACGCTGTGGACCGACTCGACGGACGCCATGGCCTGTTTGCGCACCGCGTCCTCGTCCTGGACGGACTTGTCCCGTGTGCCGCCGAGGGCGGAGATCACCGTACGCGCGGCGTCACGCAGGGCCATGAGGGCGTAGCCCAGATCCTCCGGCACCTCTTCCAGGCGCCCGGGCAGGGCCAGTTCCATGACCCGCTCGAACCCCTCCGACGCGGTCAGCAGGGCGTCGGCCGCCTTCTCGTTGACCAGCTTCGCAGCGCGGCGCACCGCCCGGTTCACCTGGCCGGGGGTGAGCTCGCCGGTAGCCACCCCGGTGACCCTGGAGACCAGTTCATGGGCCTCGTCGACGATGAGCACCTCGTGCTTGGGGAGCACGGGCGCGCCCTCGATCGCGTCGATCGCGAGCAGGGCGTGGTTGGTGACGACGACATCGGCGAGCTTGGCCCGCTCCCGGGCAGCCTCCGCGAAGCACTCGGCACCGTACGCGCATTTGGTGGCGCCGAGGCACTCGCGCGAGGAGACGGAGATCTGGGCCCACGCCCGGTCCGATACGCCTGGTGTCAGGTCGTCCCGGTCACCGGTCTCCGTCTCGTCCGACCAGTCACGCAGACGCAGCAGGTCCTGGCCCAGTTTGCTCGACGGCGCCGCCGCTTCGAACTGGTCGAAGAGCCCTTCCTCCTCGTCCTGCGGAGCCCCCTCGTGGAGCCGGTGCAGACAGAGGTAGTTCGAACGGCCCTTGAGCATCGCGAACTCCGGCCGACGGCGCAACAGCGGGTGCAACGCGTCGACCGTGCGCGGAAGGTCCCGCTCCACCAGCTGGCGCTGGAGGGCCAGTGTCGCCGTGGCCACCACGACCCGCTCTCCGTGGGCCAGCGCCGGCACCAGGTAACCGAGGGACTTGCCCGTGCCGGTACCGGCCTGGACGAGCAGATGGGCGTTGTCGTCCACGGCCTCGGCGACGGCCTCGGCCATGGAGACCTGGCCGGGCCGTTCCGTACCGCCGACAGCGGTGACGGCGGCGTGGAGGAGCTCGGGGAGAGATGGCTTCGTCATAGCCCGACCACCCTACGGCGCCCCACCGACAACATCGATCGGTCCCGGACTCACGCGGAGGGGTGGAGCGGATTGGGGACGGTGCCCCGGACTGCGGCGTGAGGGCGCTTCGGCCGGTCACGGTAACCGTCCAGATGCAGGCGGTTGCGGTTGAGGCACAGGCGCTCGATCGTCGGCGTCAGCATGTCGAAGATCTCGAACCGCTCCTTGAGGTCGGGGAAGCGGGCATGGTGCCTCAGGATCTCGGCACGGACGAGTGACCAGAATTCACCCTCCGGTAAGCCCAGTTGCTCCTCACAGAGGGGTGACAGATATCGGAAGACCCCCACGAAGAGCCCGGAGTGGATGAACTGGGTCAGGAAGGAGGGCTCCTCCGTGAGCAGGACGGCGCGGACGTCGGCGGGCATCGTGTCGTGCTCGGGCAGCGGCCGGGCACTGACGTTCACGTCGTCGACGAAGTCCTTGATCGCCAGGCGGACCGGCACGTCGTTCTCGTCGAAGACGACGATGGCGTTCTCACCGTGCGGGGAGAAGACCGTGCCGTAGCGGTACAGGAAATGCAGCAGCGGGGGCAGCAGTGCGGCGAAGAGCCGGGTCAGCCAGGCGGCCGGGGGCAGTCCCGAGCGGGCGACGAGCTCGGCGGTGAAGGAGCGGCCGCCGGGGTCCGTGTGCAGCAGAGCGGCCAGCGTACGGGCGCGTTCGCCGGGTGCGAGGCGCGGTTGGAGGGGTTCCCGCCAGATCGCTCCGAGGATCTCCTTGAACTGGTAGGGAGACTCCGGGAGGTGGTCGTAGAGCGGGTGCTCGACGGCCACCGAGGCGACTTCCCCGAGCAGGATGACCCCGCAGGTGTCACGGAGGAAGGGATCGCCTTCACACAGTCCCTGGACCCACGCCGTGACGGCCGGGGCGGCGAGCGTGCGTTCGGTCGGCAGGCCCCGCCAGACCAGGGTGTTGAGGATCGACAGGGGCAGCTTGACCGTGTGCCGGTCGGGGCGCCCCACATTGGTGAAGGTACGGATGGACTGCTGCGGCAACCGGAGGTCGTCGTCCGCGTGCAGGGGCACGATGTCGCCGTCCGCGATCGCGGGGGCGAAGAGGGGGAGGATCCATTCGTCCCACTGCCACGGATGCACGGGAAGGAACAGGTAGTCCGCGGGGTCGAGGTCCCGCCCACACAGGATCGCGGCGAAGGAGTCCCGGACACAGGGGTCCAGTTCCTGGTCGTAGAGGTCTTCGGGGGTGGCGACACGGCCCACTCCCCGGTAGCCCGCTATACGGGTGCTGACGGCGATCCAGGGCAGCGCGGTGGCCGACCGGGCTTCCGGCGTGAAACGGGCGGCGTCGGCTGCGGAGAACCCGAGACGGCCCTTGTTCGCCACGAGCCAGGGGTGGCCGGTCTGGTGGCCTTCGAGCTCGGCGTACGGAAGCTCGGCGAGCTGCGCGGCACGGAGCGCGGTGTGATCGAGACGCACGTCGGCGGTGAGCGTGGCGGTGATCTCACGGATGAGGTGTCCGAGCGTGGCGCCGTCGAGGCCGAGGAGACGGCGGCCGCGGGCGAGGAAACTCAGCGGGTCGCAAAAGGGTGTGCCCTCGGCGTTCTCGTCTCCGGTGCCTGGGACGGCCGCCTCCCGGACCGTCGCGGGATCGACGCGCCAGCTGCCGTAGGCACCGCGCCGGGCGTGGAAACTCAAGGTCGCCCCGTCGTCGAGCGGCACGGTGTAGCCGTCCCGCCCGGCACCGCCGTCCGCCCTCGGTACGGGCTCGATGACTTCCTCGTAGGCGAACTCACCGAGCATCTTGGCGAGGAGCCTCGCCGCAGCCCGGTCCCAGACGGCCCGGTCGAGTTCCGGGGTGTCGAGCGGCGTATGCGGCTCCGCCGGATGATGGCTCGCAGGATATGTCGGCACGGAGACTCCTCCGGGTGGGACCGATGGGGTTCGAGTGGGCTGTGCGGTGCGGTGAGTTGTTCACAGGTGTTCACGGTGGGCTCGGTCACGGATCATCAGGGCCGCTCGCTTCTCAGGAAGATCCACTTCCGCGCTGAATCGGAAGCCGGCGCTCAGGAAGGCGGCCACGGACGGGGTGTTGCGCAGGTCCGGCTCCGCGACCACGCGCCCGCAGAGGGGGTGGTTGTCGAGGATGAGGTCGGAGACCACCCTGAGCAGAAGGGTGCCGATGCCCCGCCCCCGGTCGCCCACACCGCCGACGAGGAGGTGGACCCCCATGTCGTGGGGTCGTGCCGGATAGTGCCGGGCCAGCGGGTCCAGGTCCGCGCGGTAGATCTCCCAGTAGCTCATGGGCATGCCGCCCAGGGCGCCGAGGCAGGGGACGCTACGACCGTCACCTGCGAGCTGCTGACGGAGGTGGGCGGCGGTCACCGACTCCGGTCCGGCGAGCTCCCAGAAGGCGGCGACCGCGGGGTCGTTCATCCACCGGCTGATCACCGCGAGGTCGCGATCGGGTTCCGCCGGGACGAGCCGGAAGGGACCGGCGGGAGTGGTGACAGGGCTCCACGCGCCGGGATCGCCCACGAGAGCGGAGAGGCCGGCCCCGGCGACGGTGGGCGCAGGGGCATCACCGAACAGGACCAGGAGCTCATCGGTGAGCCGCAGCTCCAGGGTGTCCTCGGTTCCGGTGGCGTCGGGCGGAACGGCACCGGTGCTGATGTGGGCATCGGCATGATGCACCGTGACGTTCTCCTCTCCTGGGTTCAGACGGTCATGCCTTGTCGCTGCGGAGCGGATTGGCGATGGTGACGTACACGGACTGGGTGTCCACCGGCCCGACGAGTTCGTCGAGGCCCTGCATCCGGGTCAGCAGGTTCGCCTTGCAGCGGAGTTCGCCGGTTTCCAGGAGGTAGGCCGGCAGGGAGGAGCCCAGCTCGACGGCACCTTCGAGGAAGCGGCGGAAAGCGGCGAGGAGCAGTTGTTCGTCGGCCAGCCCCTGAGCGCCGAAGGCCCCGATCAGACCGAACACGTTGTTGATGCCGAGGTAGTAGGCGAGCCGCTCGTCGGTGACGGCGTCGGAGACGAAGGTGTCGCTGAGGGCGCCGATGCCCGGGAGCCGGCGCTCGAGAGCGGAGCGGTGGGACTCCCGGAAGTAGTAGCCCTGGTTGTCGCGGTACCTGCCGCCGACGGGCCAGCCGTCCGGGTCGAGGAGGACGAGCGTGTTCTGCTGGTGGGCCTCCAGGGCGACGCCCGCGTGTGCGTCCAGCCAGAGGACGGGCAGGACGACGCGGTCGAGGTAGCGCAGGAACCACTCGGCGCATACCGCTCCTGCCGTCCTGCCCGTGCGGGCGGCGAGCGACGAGACCGTGTCGGCGAGCCGCGAGTGTGTGCCCGGACGGCCGGGCCACGGACGGGGGGCGGTGAGTCCGGCGATGCACACCGCGTCGTCAGCCGGGCCGAACGGATTGTGGCGGAGCATCACGTCGAGACCGGGGACGGGCCTGCCGTCCGGATGGTCGACAGCCAGCCAGGCGGGGTCCCGCACGATGTCGAAGCCCGGGTGCGCCTCCCGCCACCGGTCGGCCAGCCCGGTGCGCAGCAGCCGGTGGACCTCGGCTCCCCGGTGGAGTTCCTTGCGGAGGTTCTCCCGGCGGGAGTTGGTGATGCGTACGCCGAGGGACAGCTTCAGCATGAGGTCGCAACCGGGGCGGTGCACGGTCCGGACGGAGGAGGTGGGGTACCAGCGTTCCCCGTACGGGCCGAGGTCGTGGAGAAGGCCCTTCTCGCACAGCGCGGCCACCTCCGGGCGGCGCAGGACCTCTGCGGCCTGCCAGGGGTGGAGCGGGAGGGCCGTGCTCCCTTCAGGGAGGCTCAGCCCTTCGGCGTGGGGTGCGAGGAGCGCCTCCGCCGGAACAGGTCTGCCGGCTTTCGTCCACGACGACTCCGTAGCCAGGACGGAGCGGTCCACGGCCATCCAGTGGAGCGGGAAGGAGCCGCGCAACTCGGGTGAGTAGAGCAGCGCCTCGGACTCGGAGAGGCCTTCGCGGCTCTTGGGAGTGGGATGCAGGGGGTGGCCGAACACGAGGGACTGCTCGGCGGCGAGGAAGAGATCGGCCTCGGACGACGCGGTGGGTGTGCGGCGCCGGTCCGCGACGAAGACCGCGGTGTGACGTACGGAGTCGGCCACCCTGGCCACCAGATCGGCTCCGGCGTTCCGCCCGCTCTCACGGCTCAGCAGCGCGGCCACCGTGACGGCGTCGACGCCCGGTGCGCCGGCGGGCGCGTTCTCCAGCACCGGCGTCCCGAAGCGGTGACAGCCCGTCGCGGACCAATGCCCGATCGGGACGATCAGGGCGGTGCCGCTCGCGGGGAGGGGAATGCGCAGGGTGTCCCCCTGCGGACGGGGCAGGTCGTTCTCCCTGGCCCAGCAGCGCAGCAGATTCTCCGTGCCCGCCGAATCCGCGGCCCGGACCGGATCCGGATGGTCCAGCGGGTCCTGGTGGGCGTGACCGGGACGTCCCTGGAGGGCGCCGGGAGGGGTGTACGCCCCGGCCCGCGGGTTTCCGTGCGGGCCGGCCTTCTGGCGCGGCACGGTCGTCGTCTCGACGGCGAGGGGGCCTTCCGGCAGGTCGTGCCCTCGCTGGTGGCTGGTGAGGGGGCCGTCGGCCTCGGGCTCAGGGGTGGGGTTCACGGCGGTCTTCCTTGTGAGGGGTCCGGGGTCAGCGGGTCGGCCCGGCAGCGGCCCGGCGGTACGGAGAGCGCTCGGCCGCTCTCAGCGCGTCGGCGAGGCGGTCGACGACCGCCGTCGCCTGTTCGTCGGTGAGAGTGAGGGGAGGAAGCAGTCGGACCACGGCACTGTGGCGTCCGCCGAGTTCGACGATGAGGCCGCGGCGCAGGCATTCCTGCTGTACCACTGCGGCGAGGGCCGGATCGGGGGGCGGGACGGATCCGGCGCCGGCGGTGGCCGGCCCGGCCTCGGGGTCGACGAGCTCGAGGCCGATCATCAGACCGCGGCCCCGGACGTCACCGATGCCCGGATGGTCCGCGCGCAGCGCCCGGAGCCCGGCGAGCATGCGTGCGCCCAGCGTCCCCGCGCGTTCGGCGAGCCCGTTCTCCCGTACGTAAGCGAGAGTCGCGGCCCCGGCCGCCATGGCGAGCTGGTTGCCCCGGAAGGTGCCCGCGTGGGCGCCGGGCTGCCAGAGGTCGAGCTCCGCGCGGTAGACGATCACCGCGAGCGGCAGTGAGCCGCCGATGGCTTTCGAGAGCACCATCACGTCGGGCACGACACCGCTGTGCTCGACCGCCCAGAAGGCGCCGGTCCTGCCGACGCCGGTCTGCACCTCGTCCGCGATCAGGGCGATGGAACGCTCCTGGGTGATCTCCCGCATCCGGCGCATCCAGCCGTCGGGGGCGGGATTCACCCCGCCCTCGCCCTGGACGGGTTCCACGATCATGGCGGCCGGAGCGGGCACACCGCCCTTGGGGTCGTCCAGGAGGTACTCCGTCCAGTGCGTGGCGATGTCCGCACCCCGCTCCCCGCCGACTCCGAAGGGGCAGCGGTAGTCCTGCGGGAAGGGAAGTCTCGTCACCCGTACGTCCGGGGCGCCTCCCGAAGCGGCCAGGGCGCCGGCGGTCATCCCGTGATACGCGCCCGTGAAGGCGAGGAGGCCGCTGCGTCCGCTCGCCGTCCGGGCCAGTTTGAACGCCGCCTCGACGGCGTCCGTGCCCGCCGGACCGCAGAACTGGATCCGGGCGTTGTCGGCCAGCTCCCGGGGCAGGGTGGCGAACAGCTCGGTCGTGAAGGCGTCCTTGACGGGCGTGGCGAGATCGAGCACATGCAGCGGTGCCCCGGAGTCGATGACCTGCCTGACGGCTTCGAGTACCACGGGGTGGTTGTGGCCGAGGGCCAGGGTGCCCGCCCCTGAGAGACAGTCGAGATAGCGCCGGCCGTCCGCACCCTCGATGGTCATGCCCCGTGCGCGCACCGGAACGATCGGCAGGGACCGCGCATAGGTGCGGGCCGCCGATTCACGCAGCGCCTGACGCCGCAGGATCCCTTCGTGCACAGGAGGGAGCGTCACCGGAGCTGGTTCGGTCACGGCCACGGCTTCTCGGTCCTCCTGCTGTAACGGTTACGTTGCGCATCGGGTGGCGCCCGAGGGGGCGAACTGCGCCGATGAACCCCGTCCGGGGCTCCCCCGTACGTACCAACGACGCGGAAGGCGGGAGATCACGGGTAAATCGGAAGATCCTTGCGCACGCGGAACCGTGGCCCTGCCGCACACCGTCCCCATCGGCACCGGCATAGTGGGGGGCCGCACTCGGGACGCAGCCGCCGCTCCGGGGGTGTGCGCCGTGGCCTGCAGCCCCGTGCCACGCACCCCAAGTCCGCAGTGCAGTAACGAAGTCAGTGACGAAGTCCCAGGGGGATCACCAGATGCGACCCATGCGCCCGATCGATACCGCACACCGCGGGGGGAGCGCCCGTCGCACCCCCCGGGTGTTCGCCGCAGCCGCCCTCGCCGCTGTCCTGACGCTCACCGCCACCGCCTGTGGTCCGGAGGAGGACGGGGCGGTCAGCGAGCCGAGCAGCTCCGCCGGCCGGGCCTCCGACGGGAAGGTGGTGATCCCGGACGATCTCAAGGACCGGCTCAAGGAGCACGGGATCGATCTCGACAAGTGGAGGAACGGCGAGTGGAAGAACTGGGACAAGGACACCTGGCTGCGTGAGGCCAAGGACTACGTCAACCCCGTCATCGAGGACCTCTGGAACCCGGACCGGATGCGGGAGGCCGACAAGCCCCCGGAGAACCCGGTCGACAACGACATCTCCGGTGACGAGGGCGTGACGGACCCGACCCCGGCCCCGGTCGAGGCGGCGAACCTGCAGACGCCGTACCACAAGGCCGCACCCGAGTCCGGAAAGCTCCTGTTCGACGGCCCCGACGGTTCGATGGTCTGCTCGGCGACCGTGGTGCAGGACCCGGCCCGCCCGGGCAAGTCCAACATGGTCTGGACGGCCGGGCATTGCGTGCACGCGGGTAAGAACGGCGGCTGGTACCGCAACATCGCCTTCGTCCCCTCGTACAACGACAGCGGCATGTCGACAGCCGAGCTGCAGAACGCGTCCAAGGAGGAAGTCGCTCCGTACGGCGTGTGGTGGGGCCAGTGGGCGCAGACCTCCGAGCAGTGGATCAACCAGGGCGCCGCGACCGGCGGGCAGGGCGCTCCGTACGACTTCGCCGTGCTGCAGGTGACTCCGGAGAAGGGTGCGACGGGCAAGTCCCTGGAGGAAACCGTCGGGTCGGCCCTCCCTGTCGAATTCAACGCCCCGGCCGTTTCTGAGACCGGCAGCATGACGGCGACCGGCTACCCGGCGGCCCCGCCGTTCGACGGCCAGAAGGCACTCCGGTGCACCGACGAACCGGGCCGCCTCACCGTCTTCGCACAGCAGCCGACGATGTACCGCATCGGCTGCACCATGACCGGTGGCTCCTCCGGCGGCGGCTGGGTCACGGACGGCCGGGACGGCAAGCCCGCGCTGGTCTCCAACACCTCGATCGGTCCGGTCACGGCGGGCTGGCTGGCCGGCCCTCGCCTGGGCGAGGAAGCGAAGGGCATCTACGAAGCCGTCAGCAAGAAGTACGCGGGGCAGTAGGACCGCGCCCGTCGGGCCCCGGTACGGCAGCAGCAGGCCGGGGCCCGACGCGTCGTGGGGCCCCGCCCTCGCGCAGGCCCCGCCGGACACCGGAATGACACATTCATGGCAATTCTCGCCGAGCATCCGCGTATTCGGGGGAGCCTCTCTCCACGGCGGTCTGCTCATGCACACCTGTGCGGACCGTCCCGGCCGGCTGTCGATCAGCCCCGCCACCCCCACCAGGTACCGCATCGGCTGCACCATGCCCGGCGGCTCCTCCGGCGGGGGCTGGTTCGCCGAGGGCAAGGCCACGCCGGTCCCCCACACGTCCACCGCCCCGGTCACCGCGGGCCGGCCCCGGGCGCGGTGAGGACGCCCGGGCATCTTCACGATGATGAGTGAGAAGTTCGCGGGCCGGTAACCACGCGGAAGAGGCCGGGCTCCCCTCGTCGAGGGGAGCCCGGCCTCCGCGCGATCACGCGTGCGGTCAGCGCGTCAGTGGGGCACCGGCACGAAGACCGCCAGGTCGGCTCCGAGCTGCTCGTGGACCCGCGCCTTGAGCAGCGTGCCCTCCGGCGTGTGCTCCTCGGAGAGCACCTCGCCCTCGGCGTACACCCGTGAGACGAGCCCGCCCTGGGTGTAGGGCACGAGCGCCTCGATCTCCACGGACGGCCGCGGCAGCTCGGTGTCGATGAGCGCGAGCAGCTCGTCGATGCCTGCGCCGGTCCGCGCCGACACCGCGATCGCGTGCTTCTCCGTGCGCAGCAGACGCTGCAGGACGAGCGGGTCCGCCGCGTCCGCCTTGTTGATCACGACGATCTCGGGCACGTCGACCGCGCCGACCTCCCGGATCACCTGACGCACCGCGGCGAGCTGCTCCTCCGGCACCGGGTGGGAGCCGTCCACCACATGCAGGATCAGGTCGGAGTCACCGACCTCCTCCATGGTGGAGCGGAACGCCTCGACCAGGTGGTGGGGAAGGTGCCGCACGAATCCGACGGTGTCGGCCAGGGTGTAGGTCCGGCCGCTCGGGGTCTCGGCCCGGCGCACGGTCGGGTCGAGGGTCGCGAACAGGGCGTTCTCCACGAGGACGCCCGCGCCGGTGAGCCTGTTGAGCAGCGAGGACTTCCCGGCGTTGGTGTATCCGGCGATCGCCACCGAAGGTACCTTGTTGCGCCTGCGCTCCTGGCGCTTGATCTCGCGGCCGGTCTTCATCTCCGCGATCTCCCGGCGCATCTTCGCCATCTTCTCGCGGATCCGTCGCCGGTCCGTCTCGATCTTGGTCTCGCCGGGTCCACGGGTGGCCATACCGCCACCACCGCTGGAGCCACCACCGCCCATCTGCCGGGACAGCGACTGGCCCCAGCCGCGCAGGCGCGGCAGCATGTACTGCATCTGTGCCAGCGACACCTGCGCCTTGCCTTCACGGGACTTGGCGTGCTGGGCGAAGATGTCGAGGATCAGGGCGGTCCTGTCGACCACCTTGACCTTGACGACGTCTTCCAGGTGGATCAGCTGGCCGGGGCTGAGTTCACCGTCGCAGACGACGGTGTCGGCCCCTGATTCGAGAACGATGTCGCGCAGCTCCAGCGCCTTGCCCGAGCCGATGTAGGTGGCCGGGTCCGGCTTGTCCCGCCGCTGGAAAACGGCGTCGAGCACCTGGGCACCCGCCGTCTCGGCGAGGGCCGCGAGCTCCGCGAGGGAGATCTCCGCGTCGTGGACGGTCCCCGATGTCCAGACACCGACGAGAACCACGCGTTCCAGGCGCAGCTGCCGGTACTCGACCTCGGTGACGTCCTCGAGTTCGGTGGAGAGGCCCGCCACACGTCGCAGCGCGGCACGCTCGGAACGGTCGAGCTGGTCGCCGTCCCGCTCTCCGTCGATCTCGTGGCTCCAGGCGACGTCCTCTTCCATCAGGGCGTCGGCCCGAAGGCTCTCGGTGAGGCTCCCGGAGTTGGCGTCCGTGGCGCTCTGCGCGTCCTGCGCGTCCTGGGGAAGGGAAGAAGAGGAGGTCATTGGATCCTTACGTCGATAGAAGTCCGGTACGTCAGCCACAACGCGTGATCCCGCCGGAAGATTCCCGCGGAGGGGATCCACCGGCCGGCTGCCGTGCCGACACGTCGATAGTGGCATGTCCCCGCCCGGCTCGTCATTCGGGTTTCGGTGCCCGCGCGGGGCTCTGTACACCCGCGGGGTCCCGAGGCGTATCGCTGCGCCAGTCCGGGTGACCCGGCATCGGCGGTGTCTTCTTCCCGTACAGCCACCCGTCGAAGAACTCCGTCAGGTCCCGCTCCGCGATCCTCGACGCGAGGGACGTGAACTGCGCGGTGGTCGCCGATCCGTTCCGGTGGACTCGCACCCACGCCCGCTCCAGGCAGTCGAACGCGGCCTCGCCGATCTCCTCGCGCAGTGCGTACAGGACGAGCGCGCTCCCGTCGTACACGACCGGCCTGAACAGACTGATCTTGTGGTCGGAGGTGGGGACGTCGGGGCGGGCGGGCGGGCCGCCCGCGGTGCGCCAGGTGTCGGAGCGGGCGTAGGCCTCGCGTATCCTCCGCTCCATCGGCTTCTGCGCGTGCTCCTCGGCGTAACGGACCTCGTACCAGGTGGCGTGTCCCTCGCTGAGCCACAGATCGGACCAGGAACGCGGGGAGACGCTGTTGCCGAACCACTGGTGTGCGAGTTCGTGCACCATGACGGAGTCGACGTACCACTCCGGGTAGCCGGCGCCGGTGAACAGGGAGCGTTCGAAGAGCGAGAGTGTCTGGGTCTCCAGTTCGAAACCCGTCTCGGTGTCGGCGACCAGGAGGCCGTACGTCTCGAACGGGTACGGGCCGACCTGCTCCTCCATCCAGGCGAGCTGTGCCGGTGTCTTCCTCAGCCAGGGCTCCAGTTCCTCGCGGCCGGCGGCGGGCACCACGTCGCGTAGCGGCAGGCCGTGCGGTCCGGTGCGGTGCAGGACGGCGGAGCGGCCGATGGACACCTGGGCCAGTGCCGTGGCCATCGGGTGTGCGGTGCGGTAGGTCCAGGTGGTGGTGCCCGCGTGGTCCCGCTTCCCCGCGGGAAGGCCGCCCGCCACGACCGTGAGTTCCTTCGGCGCGGTCACCCGGAAGGTGAAGTACGCCTTGTCGGACGGATGGTCGTTGCCGGGGAAGACCCGGTGCGCGGCGTCGGCCTGGTTCGCCATCGCGAGACCGTCGGCGGTCGGGACCCAGCCTCCGCGGGCCTGGTCCCCGGAGGGGTCACTCGTGTGCCGGACGGTGATCCGCACGGGGGCTCCGGCAGGGAGCCGGGAGGGCACGCCGATGACCAGGTCCTCGCCCGCGTCCGAGAAATCCGAGCGCAGCCCGTTCACTTCGGCCGAGCGGACGGCGCCCCGGGCGAAGTCGAGGTTGATCCGTTCCAGGGGCGCGGTGGTCCGTGCGTCGATCGTGGTGACGGCGTCGAGGGGTTCGGTGCTGCTGCCTCTGTAGGTGAGCGAGATGTCGTAGGAGAGGACGTCGTAGCCCGGGTTGCCGAGGTGAGGGAACAGACGGTCACCGACGCCGAGCGGTTCGGGTGCGGGCAGGGTGGCGGCGACGAGGGTGACCGGCACGGCGGCCAGCAGAGCGGCACGCAGGCGGCGGGAGGTCAGCGGCATGGACTACGGCTACCAGCGCGCGCCGCCCGCACGGGGGTGACGCGCGCCGCACCACCCGAACGGGGCCGCCGGGCGGCGGCAGGGAGAGGCCCTCAGCCCGCGGCGGCAGGCTGCTGGGCGCGGCTCACGTCGTACACGCCGGGTACGTCGCGCATCGCCCGCATCAGGCCCGGCAGCCCTGCCGCGTCCGGCAGCTGCAGCGTGTAGGTGTGCCGGACACGCTGTTCGCTGGGCGGCTCCACGGTCGCCGAGACGATGGCCGCGTCCGCGGTCGCGATGGCCTCGGTGAGGTCGGCGAGGAGCCGGGGCCGGCCGAAGGACTCAGCGACGAGGGTGACCCGGTAGTCGGCGGTGCCGCTCCAGTCGCCCGTGTCGTCCCAGCGTGCTCCGACGGCCGCCCTGCCGAGCTCCCGCATGCGGGCCACCGCCGGGCACTCCTCGCGGTGCACGGTGACGGCTCCGCCGCGCACCGTGAAACCGATGATGCCGTCGGGCGGGACGGGGGTGCAGCAGCCGGCGAGCCGGACCGGCGAGCCCGGGGTGTCGACGACCACGCTCGAAGCCCGGCCGCCCGCCCGCCCCCGGCTGTTCGACGCGTCGTCACCGGGCTGGACCTGCGGCCTCGGCGCGTCGGGCCTGCTTCGGTACGGTCCTTGCGCACCGTCCGGATGGGCATCGAGCCAGGTCGTGATCGCGATCCGGGCGGCAGGGGTCCGCGCGTGGTCGAGCCATTCCGGGGAGGGGCCGGACGAGGCGTCCTCGACGAGGAGCAGCTGCACGGTGTCACCGTCCTTCAGCACGGTGCTGAGGGTGGCCAGCCGGCCGTTGACACGGGCTCCGATGCAGCCGTGCGCCTCCTCACCGTGTTGTGCGTAGGCGGCATCGACGCAGCTGGCACCGGCAGGCAGCCCGAGTGTCCCGCCGTCGGTGCGGAAGACCGTGATCTCCCGGTCCTGGGCGAGGTCTGCGCGCAGCGTGGCCCAGAACGTGTCGGAGTCGGTCGCTGCTTCCTGCCAGTCCAGGAGGCGGGAGAGCCAGCCGGGCCTGGTCGGGTCGGCGCGCTCACCGTCGGCGGGTTCGGCCTGGTGCCCGGCGGCGCTGCCGTCCTGGGCGTACGGGTTGCCGAGCGCGACGACACCCGCCTCGGCGACCTTGTGCATCCGGTGCGTGCGGATGAGGACTTCGGCGACCGCGCCCTCGGGGCCGACGACCGCCGTGTGCAGCGACTGGTAGAGGTTGTACTTCGGGGCCGCGATGAAGTCCTTGAACTCGGAGATCACCGGAGTGAAGCAGGTGTGCAGCTCGCCCAGGACCGCGTAACAGTCGGCGTCCTCCCCGACCAGCACCAGCAGCCGCCCGAAGTCGGTGCCCCGCATCTCACCGCGCTTGACCCTCACCCGGTGTACCGAGACGAAGTGGCGTGGCCTGATCAGCACTTCGGCGCTGATACCGGCTTCCCGCAGAGTCGACCTGACGCTGTCTGCGATCTCGGTGAGAGGGTCCTGCGCACCGCCACGGGCGGAGATCAGGGCCTGGGTGCGCTCGTACTCCTCCGGATGGAGGATCGCGAAGACCAGATCCTCGAGCTCCGTCTTGAGGGCCTGCACACCGAGCCGCTCGGCGAGCGGGATGAGCACGTCCCGGGTGACCTTGGCGATCCTGGCCTGCTTCTCGGGACGCATGACGCCGAGAGTCCGCATGTTGTGCAGCCGGTCGGCCAGTTTGATCGACATCACCCGGACGTCGTTCCCGGTGGCGACGAGCATTTTACGGAAGGTCTCGGGCTCGGCGGCGGCTCCGTAGTCGACCTTCTCGAGCTTGGTGACGCCGTCGACCAGGTAACAGACCTCGTCGCCGAACTCCTCGCGCACCTGGTCGAGGGTCACCTCGGTGTCCTCGACCGTGTCGTGGAGCAGTGAGGCGGTCAGGGTCGTCGTCTCCGCGCCGAGCTCGGCGAGGATCAGGGTGACGGCCAGCGGATGAGTGATGTACGGCTCGCCGCTCTTGCGCATCTGGCCGCGGTGGGAGGACTCGGCGAGGACGTAGGCGTTGCGCAGAATGGTGAGGTCGGCGTCCGGGTGGTGCGCGCGATGAGCCTCCGCGACATGCCCGATGGCATCGGGCAGCCGGTCGCGGGAGGCCGTTCCGAGCAAGGCGACACGGCCCAGCCTGCGCAGATCGATCCGTGGACGACCGCGCTTGCGAAGGGGAGCACCTGGATCGGTGGCCTCTGCGCTCATGGGGCACCTCCGGCAACGTCGACCGGCGGTGGAGGGGTGCGGATGCACCCCCGGCCGGTGCTTGATGCTATCGACCCCACCACGCGGCGCAGACCCGCTCTCGCCCAGCGTGAAACGGATCACCCATTCGAGCGAAGTTCTAACCGATCACCGTTTCGAGCCAGGCGGTGTCGAGCACGCCCTCCGCGACGATCACGGCGGGCCCCGTCATGTCGATCCCGCCGTCCGGATATTCGGTGATCACCAGGGTGCCACCGGGCAGGTCCACGGTGTACGTGACCGGGACCCCCGTCTTCGCCGGGTCCACACCGTCCCTGCGGGCGGCGGCGACGGCCACCGCGCAGGCACCGGTGCCGCAGGAGCGGGTCTCACCGGAACCGCGCTCGTGGACGCGCATCGCGACGTGCCGGGGTCCGCGGTCCGCGACGAACTCGATGTTGACCCCGTCCGGGTAGACGGACCGGGGGCTGAACGGCGGTACCGAGTGGAGTTTTCCGGCGTGGGCCAGGTCCTCGACGAACGCGACGGCATGCGGATTGCCCATGCCGACGTTGCGGGCCTCCCAGCTGCGGCCGTCCACCGTGACCGTCACACCGCTCCCGGACAGGACGGCCCGCCCCATGGAGACCGTGATGTCGCCGTCCTCGGCGATGTGCACCCGCTTGACACCGCCCCGGGTCGCCACGGCCAGATCGCCCTCCGCGACGCATCCGGCACGCTGCAGGAAGCGAGCGAAGACACGCACTCCGTTGCCGCACATCTCGGCGACCGAACCGTCCGCGTTGCGGTAGTCCATGAACCACTCGGCCTGCTCGGCCATGTCCCGCGCCTCGGGGTGCGCCGCGGACCGCACGACGTGCAGCAGCCCGTCGCCACCGATGCCCGCCCGACGGTCGCAGATCCGGGCGACGACGGGAACCGGCAGGTCGAGGGCGTTGTCCGGGTCGGGAACGATCACGAAGTCGTTCTCGGTGCCGTGGCCCTTGAGGAAGGTGATCTGCGAAGTACTCACGAAGCAACTGTACGAGGCCGTACCCGTGCCCCGTGGGGCCGACCCCGTCAGCGGAGCCGGGCCACGCGCCAGACGGCCAGGACCACCAGCGCGGCGCCGAGGGCCACGTACAGCGCGATCACCCGCCAGTCGGGCCTGTCGTCCGATCCCCTGGCCGGCAGACCGGGCCAGGTGTGCCCCACACGGCGCGCGGCCATCATGCCCCAGCCCGCGGCGCAGCAGCTGATCAGCAGACCCAGCATCGCCACGACGGCACCACCGCCGCCGAACTCGAAGGCGAGCGGGAAGGCGAACATCAGGGAGCCGGCCGCCGCCAGCCCCACGATCGGTGCGAGCTGCCAGATCCGCAGCCGGCGGGCGGGACGGAGCTCGACCTCGACCTCGGGGGCCACATCGGCCTCGTCCGGCCCGTCAGGGCTCAGACGTCCTGCGTCGTGCTGCACATCCGGTGATTCTCGGTCTGTGTCGCGAGGGCCGGCCTCCATCGCCACGCGCCCTCCCAACTCGGACTCCACTGGTCGATCGATGCTCGATGATGGCACGGTCCCGGCTGCCGGAATGACGGGCGGAGCTTCCCGATGCCATCACGTGATCAGGCTGTAACCGCTCGTTCGACCAACGCCAGAGCCCGGTGCGGAAGTTCCCCGCGCTGTTCCTCGGCACCACTCAGCCACCGGACGCGCGGGTCACGCCGGAACCATGAGTCCTGTCGGCGTGCGAAGCGTTTGGTGGCGCGTACGGTCTCCGCGCGCGCCTCGTCCTCGGTGCACTCCCCCGCCAGTGCCGCGAGCACCTGCTGGTAGCCGAGCGCCCGCGAGGCGGTGCGCCCCTGGCGCAGGCCCCGGGCCCCGAGGTCACGCACTTCGTCGACGAGCCCGGCCTCCCACATCCGGTCCACGCGGGCACGGATCCGTTCGTTGAGTTCGGGCCGTTCGACGTCCACACCGATCTGAAGGGCGTCGTAGACCGCTTCGTCGCCCGGGAGATTGGCCGTGAAGGGTCTGCCCGTGATCTCGATGACCTCCAGGGCACGGACGATGCGGCGCCCGTTGCCGGCCAGGATGGCACGGGCGGCCTCGGGGTCCGCGGCGGCGAGCCTGGCGTGCAGGGCGCCCGAGCCGCGCTCCGCCAGTTCCCGTTCGAGTCCGGCGCGTACCTCCGGGTCCGTTCCCGGGAATTCGAGGGCGTCGATCGCGCCCTTCACATAGAGGCCTGAACCACCCACCAGGACGGGAGTGCGCCCTTCGGCCAGCAGCCGGTCGATCTCGATGCGGGCGAGCCGCTGGTATTCGGCGACGCTCGCGGCCTCGGTGACGTCCCAGACGTCCAGCAGGTGATGAGGAACGCCGCCACGCTCGGGGAGCGCCAGTTTCGCGGTGCCGATGTCCATGCCCCGGTAGAGCTGCATGGAGTCGGCGTTGACCACCTCACCACCGAGCTGCTGGGCGAGGAATACTCCCAAATCGGACTTTCCGGCCGCGGTAGGACCGACGACCGTGATGACGCGGGGGGTGGGAGCTGGTCTTCTCACCGGAACAGTCTCCCAAACTCCGGGACCCGCCCCGACCGCGAGGGGCCGGGCGGCCTTCCGTCCCGCCCGGCACTCCCTGACCCGCCCGGCACGAAAGAGCACAGTGAGTGACGCACGTTTGCCCTCGGACGGGTAAAATGTGATCACAGTCCCCCAGCACGGAAGGTGACCCATGGGTTTCCTGGACAACCTGAAGACCAAGCTGGCCCCGGCCAAGGAAAAGGTCGGCGACCTCGCGCAGCAGCACGGGGACAAGATCGACCAGGGCCTCGACAAGGCTGCCCGCACGGTCGACCAGAGGACCAAGGGGAAGTACAGCGACAAGATCGTGTCCGGTACGCAGAAGGCCAAGGACGCGGTCGACCGCCTGGGCCAGAAGAACGAAGGCGGTACACCGCCGCCGCCTCCCGCATCCTGATCAGGGTCTCAGCGGGAACGGGGGCCGTGGAGCGGTGTCGCTCCACGGCCCTCGTCCGTACGGGGGAGGAACCGGGACCGGGTCACGACCAGGCCGCGACGGTGTACCCCACGCCGTAGGGTGCGTCCTCGTACAGCAGCTGTCCGCCGAGCCCCGCTCCCCGGGCCGCGCCCGCGAGCACCTGCCAGGGCGCCCGGCCGGCCGCCTTCAGTTCGTACGCGAGCGACTCGTCCAGAGCGCTCAGCGCGGCCAGGTCCGCACTGCCCAGCGCCCGGGCCGCCGCCGCGTCGAAATCCGCTGCCCGCTCGTCCAGGTAACCGGGCGCCTTGACCGTACGGCAGGCGCTGCCGTCGCCCATGACCAGCAGGGCCACCCGCTCCGCCCTGGCGGCAAGGTCCGCTCCGGTCCGCAGACAGCGGCCGGTGGCGAGCGGTTCGCCCACGCCGAGACCCTCGGCCGGGGCAGCGTCCCACCGGGCACGGCCCAGCAGCCAGGCGCCGACGGCGAGGGAGGCGGGGAGCGGGCGTTCCGGTGCGGGGGACCCGGCGGCCGCCTCGCCCAGCCGCACGGTCAGGCCGACGCCGAAAGCGGCGAAGGAGCCGGCCGAACCCGGAGGGAAGGGTCCCTCGCCGCCCGGTCCGGCCGGCCCCGTCACCACCAGCAGATCCGGTTTCGCGGCGGTGAGGACGCCCATCGCGTCCAGGCACGCCTTCCTGGCGACGTCGAGTTCGGGCGCGGCCCCCGCGGCCACCTCGGGAACCAGGAGCGGCGGACAGGGACACACGGCGGCGGCGACAAGCATGCCGGTCAGCGTACTCAGTCGCAGCCGCACCCCGGGGTGGCGGCCGCGGGCAGCGGGGCGGGTGCGCCGATGCCCGGCAGGCCGAGCATGACTCCGGCAGGACGGCCGGAGGGAGCCGCGGTGCGCTTCTCCCAGGCGTCCCCCGACCGGGTGTGCCGGACGTCCAGGGGCGCGCCCTCCGCGAGCAGGTGGTGCGGAGCGGCGTACGTGATCCCGACCGTCACCACGTCCCCGGGGCGCACGTCCTGGGACGGCTTGGTGAAGTGGACCAGGCGGTTGTCGGGCGCACGGCCGGAGAGCCGGTGCGTGGCACCGTCCTTGCGGCCCTCCCCCTCCGCGACCATGACTTCCAGGGTGCGGCCGACCTGCTTCTTGTTCTCCTCCCAGGAGATCGCCTCCTGGAGGGCGGACAGGCGCATGTAGCGCTCCTGGACGACCTCCTTGGGGACCTGCCCCTCCATGTCGGCGGCGGGGGTCCCGGGGCGCTTGGAGTACTGGAAGGTGAAGGCGTTCGCGAAGCGGGCCTCACGCACGGCGTGCAGCGTCTGCTCGAAGTCCTCCTCGGTCTCCCCGGGGAAGCCGACGATGATGTCGGTGGAGATGGCGGCGTCCGGCATGGCGGCACGCACCTTCTCGATGATCCCGAGGAAGCGCTCCTGGCGGTACGAGCGGCGCATGGCCTTGAGGATCGTGTCCGAACCCGACTGCATCGGCATGTGCAGCTGGGGCATCACGTTCGGTGTCTCGGCCATCGCCGCGATCACGTCGTCGGTGAAGTCGCGCGGGTGCGGCGAGGTGAAGCGGACGCGCTCCAGGCCGTCGATGGTGCCGCACGCCCGCAGCAGCTTGGAGAAGGCCTCACGGTCGCCGATGTCGGAACCGTAGGCGTTCACGTTCTGGCCGAGCAGCGTGATCTCGCTGACGCCTTCGGCGACGAGGGCCTCGATCTCGGCCAGGATGTCGCCGGTGCGGCGGTCCTTCTCCTTGCCCCGCAGGGCCGGGACGATGCAGAAGGTGCAGGTGTTGTTGCAGCCCACGGAGATCGACACCCACGCGGCGTACGCGGACTCGCGGCGGGTGGGCAGCGTCGAGGGGAACGCCTCCAGGGACTCGGCGATCTCGACCTGCGCCTCTTCCTGGACCCGGGCGCGCTCCAGCAGTACGGGCAGCTTGCCGATGTTGTGCGTGCCGAAGACGACATCCACCCAGGGGGCGCGCCGCACGATGGTGTCGCGGTCCTTCTGCGCCAGACAGCCACCGACGGCGATCTGCATACCGGGGCGCTTCGTCTTCATCGGGGCGAGGCGGCCGAGGTTGCCGTAGAGCTTGTTGTCGGCGTTCTCACGGACCGCGCAGGTGTTGAAGACGACGACATCGGCGTCACCGTCGGAGCCCTCGGGTGCGCGCACGTATCCGGCACCCTCCAGCAGCCCCGACAAGCGTTCGGAGTCATGGACGTTCATCTGGCACCCGTAAGTGCGTACCTCGTAGCTCTTCTGGACGTCCACTGCATCGCTCCGGTTGCCGCTGGTCATGGGACAAGGGTAGGCGGTGGCCGGAGCCCGGCCGAACGCCGGAGCCGCCGCAGGGGGCGGGCGGAAACCGTCCGGGGCGGACAGGGAGGCCAGGGGGCGTTGAACGACTCGTTCCGGCCGGTTTCTATGCTTGTCCTTCCACGCTCGAAAGGTGTATGTGATGGTCCTCTCTCTCCTCCGTGGCAGGCGATCCAGGACGGCCTCCGGTGGTGGTGCGAGATTCACCTTTCCCGTGCCTCCCGGGGCCGGAACCGTCACCTGCGAGGTCGTCGATCCCATGGGCCAGCCGCTCGGCGGCGCCGAGATCACGGTCACCTCCCAGGAGTCGTCCCGGACGGCGGCGAAGGGGACCACCGACCTGTTCGGCATGTTCGTCGCGGCTCTGCCCCCGGGCGACTACCGCCTGCTCATGACGGCCGAAGGCATGCAGCCGGCCAGCTGGACCTTCGGTATCGCCGCGGACGAGACCCTGTCGATGGGCCGCGTGCAGTTGGACGTCGCCCGGCAGCTGGAGCCCCCGGCCCCCGGGACCTGGCTCTTCGATCCGCCGCACACCGCGATCCGCTTCATCGCCAGGCACGTCGGCATGGCCAATGTGCACGGCCGCTTCACCGCCTTCGAGGGCGGCGTCCGGGTCGCACCCTCCGTCGAGGACTCCCAGGCCGAGATACGCATCGATGCCGCGAGCATCACCACCGGCAACAAGACCAGGGACAACCACCTGCGGTCGGCCGACTTCCTCGACGTGGAGAACTACCCGTACATCCATTTCGCCAGCAGGCGGTTCGTCTACCGGGGCGGGAACAACTGGACCGTCCAAGGAGGGCTGACGATGCACGGGGTCAGCCGCTCCGTCTCCCTGGACACGCAGTACCTGGGCGCCGTCAACGGCGGATACGGCGAGGAACTGCGCTGCGCGGCGCGTGCCACCGCCGAACTGCACCGTGAGGACTACACCCTGAACTGGCGCAACATGCTCGCCCGGGGCATCGCCATCGTCGGCCCCACCGTCCAGCTGGAGCTGGACATCCAGACCATGTTCCAGGGCCCCGACACTCCGACGCCTCCGGAGTGACGGGCGGGGAGGGCGAGCTGCCCTCGGCGTGGACGGCCTGATCCGCGCGGCGGGAGGGGCCCGGCAAGGCGTGCGGGCCCCTCCGCTCTGGCCGTCACGGCCAGGAGAATGGCAGGATCGCGCCATGCTGCACGCACTGTCCCGTTTCGGCCGGCGCCGCACCCTGCAAGGGGGCGTCGCCGGCGTGGTCGTGCTCGGACTGCTGCTGTGGTGGGTGCTCCCGATCGGGGAGGAGGAACCGGGCGGTTCGCTCACGTTCTCCACCGGTGTGCGCAGCGGGGTCTACCAGCGCTACGGGCAGCGGCTGGAAGGTGCACTGGCCAAGGACATGCCCAAGGTGTCGATACAGCTGCGGACCAGCGAGGGCTCCCAGCAGAACATCGAGCGGGTCGCGACGGGGAAGGCCGACTTCACCATCGCCACCGCCGACGCCGTCGCCACCTACCTGCAGAGCGGGAAACCGGGCGCCGGGCGACTACGGGGCTGCGTCCGGCTCTACGACGACTACGTCCAGCTGATCGTGCCCCGGGACTCCGGCATCCGCACGGTCGCCGATCTGCGGGGCAAGCGGGTGGGTGTGGGACAGAAGGGGTCCGGGGTCCTCCTCGTCGCGGACCGGCTGATGGAGGCGGCGGGCCTCGATCCGGCGGCGGACATCACTCCCGTACAGGCGGGGATCGACACGATGCCCGCCCGGCTGACGGACGGCCGGCTGGACGCCTTCTTCTGGTCCGGCGGGCTGCCGACCGGAGCGGTGCAAAAGCTCTCGGAGAAGTTCTCGATCCGGCTGGTCCCGCTGGAGGGAGCACTGGTCGCGGAGCTCCAGGCGGCCGGCGGATCCACGCGCTACTACCGCGCGGCCGCGATGCCGGCGGACGCCTATCCGGGCGCCCAGCAGGGCCAGGCCGTGCAGACGGTCGCGGTTCCCAATCTGCTGATCACCACGGACCGTACGGATCCGCTGATGACCGAGGCGTTCACCCGGACCGTGATCGACAGCCGGGACCGGATCGGCCGCGAGGTGCACTCGGCGCAGCTGGTCGATCTGCGCACGGCGATCTACACCGGTCCGCTGCCGCTGCACGAAGGCGCCAGGCGCTACTACCGGTCGGCCAAGCCCTGAGCGCAGGGCTCACACGTGCGGGGGATTGCGCGGCACGGTGACCGTCACCCGCAGGCCGTGGGGCTCGTGCGCGTCGTAGCGGATCGATGCGCCGCCCGCCGCGAGCAGGGCCTGCGAGATGGAGAGCCCCAGCCCCGATCCCTTGATGTTCTGGTGCCGCCCGCTGCGCCAGAAGCGGTCACCGACGCGCTCCAGCTCCTGCTCGGTCAGGCCGGGGCCACGGTCCGCGACGACGACCGTGGCGCCCTCGCCGTCGGCTCCCGCCGTGACCCGGACCTCCTCACCCGCGGGGGTGAATTTCAGCGCGTTGTCGATGACGGCGTCCAGCGCGCTGGAGAGGGCGATGGGATCCGCCCAGCCTGTTACGGCGGGCGCCCCGTCCAGCGTCAGTCCTACGCCTTTGTCCTCGGCCAGCGGACGCCATGACGCGACCCGCTCCCCCGTGAGGGCGGCGATGTCGGTGAGCTGGAGGTCCGCCGCGGTGTGCTCGGCCAGGGCCAGATCCAGCAGGTCGTCGAGGACCTGGGCGAGGCGCTTGCCCTCCGTGCGGACCGAGGCGATCTCCTCGTTGCCCTCGGGGAGTTCGAGCGCGAGGAGCTCGATCCGGAGCAGCAGCGCGGCCAGCGGGTTGCGCAACTGGTGCGAGGCGTCGGCGACGAAGGCGCGCTGCTGCTCCAGCACGTCCTCGACGTTGTCGGCCATCTCGTTGAACGACCGGGCCAGCCGCCGGAGTTCCGGAGGCCCGCCGGAGGTGACGACCCGGGACCTCATCCTGCCGCTCGCGATGTCGTGGGCGGCCGCGTCCAGGGTCCTGACGGGCAGGAGCACCCAGCCGGTGAGGCGGAAGGCGGCGCCGACCGCCACCAGCATGGCCGCGGCCTCCCCGAGGGCGATGAGCAGCCAGCCGTGCAGGGTCCGGGACCGCATGGCGTCGGTGGGCGAGTCGGTCACGACGACGGCGACCACGTCTCCGTCGCGTACGACCGGGGAGGCGACGACGATCCTGCCGTCCTGCCACGGCCAGACCTGGGGCGGGTCGTGGGAGCGGCGGCCCAGGAGTGCCTCGTCGAAGGCCTCCCGGCCTTCCCCCTCGGCGGGCAGGGTCCAGGAGGCGGGAGCCTTGGCGAGGGCCCTGTCGTCCCGGTAGAAGACCCCGGCCCGGATCCCGTACACCGAGTCGTAGGCCTCGAGCTCGGTCTGCAGGATCCGCTGCCTCTCATCGGCTGCCCGTACGGGTTCGCTGACGAACTGGGCCAGCGCGCCGAAGCGCGCCGTGTCGTCGATCCGGTCGATGACGACCCGCTGCTGTTCGGCGGCGGCGACCCGCACGGCCAGCGGGAAACCGAAGGCGAGCAGCACGGCGGCCATCAGGACGATGAGCAGGGGGAGCAGGCGGGTGCGCAGCGTACGTCCTCAGGCCGGCGGCGGGACGAGCCGGTAGCCGACTCCTCGTACGGTCTCTATCAGAGCGGGAAGCCGCAGCTTGGAACGGAGCGACGCGACGTGCACCTCCAGGGTGCGTCCCGTTCCCTCCCAGCTCGTCCGCCACACCTCACTGATGATCTGTTCCCGCCGGAAGACCACACCGGGACGCTGGGCGAGCAGGGCGAGCAGGTCGAACTCCTTGCGGGTGAGCTGCACCTCCTGACCGCCGACACTGACCCTGCGGGTGGGCAGCTCGATGCGGACCGAGCCGATCCGCAGGGCCGCGAGCGGGGTCGGGCCGGTGTCCTCCCCGGCCGTACGGCGCCGGGCGACGGCATGGATCCGGGCGAGGAGCTCACCGGTGTCGTACGGCTTCACCACGTAGTCGTCGGCGCCGAGGTTGAGGCCGTGGATCCTCGACCGGACATCGGAACGCGCGGTCACCATGATCACCGGGATCGCCGAGCGCTTGCGGATCTTCCCGCACACCTCGTAGCCGTCCTGGTCGGGCAGCCCGAGGTCGAGGAGCACGACCCCGAAGGGCTCCTTCTCGGCCGGCAGCAGCGCCTGCAGCGCCTCGTCGCCGCTACGCGCGTGCACGACCTGGAAACCGTGCCGTGAGAGCACCGCGGACAGGGCGGCCGCGACGTGGTCGTCGTCCTCGACGAGCAGCAGTCTCATGGCCCCCCTCTCCGCCTCATGTCTGTCTTCATTGTCCTTCGCGATGCCCGGGAACCGTGCGTGACAGCCCGCCTGCGTTCCGCCCGGCGGACCTCGCCGTACGGCAGCGATTCATGTCGTCCCTGTACCAGGGCATCCACGCCGATGACGGGTACGTCAGTCAAGTCCCTGCCCGTCACCACCGGGTTCCGTTATCCACCCGGTACGCCGCCGAGCACTCCGTGGCGCCCCGTTCACACGATGCGTCCGCCTGAGGCCGGATCGTTATGCTCAATTTCCGCTCAGATGTAATGACGCTGGTAGCACTGCGTCACTAGGGTCCTTGCCTAACCGAGGAGGACGGAGCAAGAAGCCGATGAGCGGAGTTTCAGTGAACAAGGCCGCCGAGGATGCCGCACCTGCGGGGGACGACCTTGTCGTACTGAGCAACGTCAACAAGCACTTCGGCGCGCTGCATGTGCTCCAGGACATCGATCTGACCATCGCCAGCGGCGAGGTCGTCGTAGTCATCGGGCCCTCCGGGTCCGGGAAGTCCACGCTGTGCCGCACGATCAACCGCTTGGAGACGATCGACTCGGGCGCGATCACGATCGACGGCAAGCCGCTGCCCCAGGAGGGCAAGGAGCTCGCCAGGCTGCGTGCCGATGTCGGCATGGTCTTCCAGTCGTTCAATCTCTTCGCGCACAAGACGGTGCTCGAGAACGTGATGCTGGGCCAGGTCAAGGTTCGCGGGACGGACAAGAAGGCCGCCGAGACGAAGGCCAGGAGCCTGCTCGACCGGGTGGGGGTCGGCGTACAGGCCGACAAGTACCCGGCGCAGCTCTCCGGCGGTCAGCAGCAGCGCGTCGCGATCGCACGTGCGCTGGCGATGGATCCCAAGGTCATGCTCTTCGACGAGCCCACGTCGGCGCTCGACCCGGAGATGATCAACGAGGTGCTCGAAGTCATGCAGCAGCTGGCCCGGGAGGGGATGACCATGGTCGTCGTCACCCACGAGATGGGCTTCGCCCGCTCGGCAGCGAACCGTGTGGTCTTCATGGCTGACGGAAAGATCGTCGAAGAGGCGACCCCCGACCAGTTCTTCAGCAATCCGCGCAGCGACCGGGCCAAGGACTTCCTGTCGAAGATCCTTCACCACTGATACCGACGACCTACGACACGAGGATTGTTCACATGAAGCTCCGCAAGTCGGCCGCCGTCGCGGCCATCGCCGTGCTCGCCCTGACCGCGACCGCGTGCGGCGGCAAGGAGGGCTCCGCCGGCGACAAGCCGTCGGGCGTCAAGCCCGGTTCGTCGGAGGCCCCGAAGCTGCCGACGTACACCGTCGCCACCGGTGTCGACCTGGACTCGCCGGCCTTCAAGGAGGCGAAGAAGCGCGGCAAGCTGGTCATCGGCGCGAAGGCCGACCAGCCGTACCTCGGCTTCGAGGACCAGTCGACCAAGGAGCGCTCCGGCTTCGACGTCGAGATCGCCAAGATGATCGCGGCCGACCTCGGCTTCTCCGAGAAGCAGATCGAGTGGAAGACCGTCGACTCCGGTATCCGTGAGACGGCCATCTCCAAGGGCCAGGTCGACTACTTCGTGGGCACCTACACGATCAACGACGAGCGCAAGAAGCAGGTCGGCTTCGCGGGCCCGTACTACAAGGCCGGCGCGGACCTGCTGGTACGCAAGGACGAGACCTCCATCACCGGCAAGGAGTCGGTGAAGGACAAGAAGGTCTGCTCGATCGTGGGTTCCACCCCGCTCCAGGAGATCAAGAAGCCTGAGTACGGCGCGCAGGTCGTCGAGCTGGCGAAGTACTCGGACTGCGTGCAGCAGCTCCTGACCAAGCAGGTCGACGCCGTCACCACCGACGACTCGATCCTCAAGGGTTACGCCGCCGCCAACTCCGGCAAGCTCAAGGTCGTCGGCAAGCCGTTCACCAACGAGCCCTACGGTGTCGGCCTGGCCAAGGACGACAAGGTGCTCCGCGAGGCGATCAACAAGTCGCTGGAGACCCACGTCAAGGACGGCACGTACAAGAAGATCTACGAGGCGACCCTCGGCCTGTCGGGTTCGGACTACACCGAGCCGCCGGCCATCGAGCGCTACTGACGCAGCGTCTGCTGACGTCCCGCCACTGACGCCACCCGCGTGAGTGAAGCGTCCCGTACGCCGCCGTGGCTGAACACGGCGGGCGTACGGGGCGCCCCTTCCCCTGCCCTGATGCCGCTGACCGCCGACGCGGAGACCCCATGAACGTATTGCTCGACAATTTTCCGGAATTCCGCGACGGCTTCATAGGCACCGTGTCGATCACCGCCGTCAGCTCGGTCATCGCACTGGTCCTTGGTGTCGCCGTCGCCGGTTTCCGGGTGTCACCCGTGCCACCGCTGCGCTTCTTCGGCACCGCCTGGGTGACCCTGCTGCGCAACACCCCGCTGACCCTTCTCTTCCTGATCTTCTTCTTCGTCGTACCGGAGATCCTCTTCCCGGGCATGAGCCCCTTCCTGCTCGGATCGCTGGCTCTCGGCTTCTACACCTCCTCCTTCGTGTGCGAGGCGGTCCGTTCGGGCATCAACACCGTTCCGCTGGGGCAGGCCGAGGCCGCGCGCTCCATCGGCATGACGTTCGCCCAGACTCTGCGGATCGTGGTTCTCCCCCAGGCCACCAGGTCCGTCATCCCGCCGCTGAGCAGCATCTTCATCGCGCTCACGAAGAACTCGGCGATCGCCGGCGCCTTCAGCGTCACCGAACTCTTCGGGTGGCAGAAGCTGATGAGTGACCGGGGTTACGAGATCACGCCCGTCTTCATCTGGGTGGCCCTCGGCTACCTGGTCGTCACGTTTGCCATCAGCGGTCTCTTCCGGCTGCTCGAGCGTCGTATGGAGGTCGCCCGATGAGCGCCAGCGTTCTCTACGACGCACCGGGTCCCAAGGCCGCTGTCCGCAACCGGATCTACGCCGTGTCCGGCAGTCTCGCCATCCTGGCTCTGATCGCCGTCAGCGTGATAAGGCTGTCCGACAAGGGGCACCTCGCCCCCGAGATGTGGGACATCTTCAACTACGCGGGCATCCGGCAGAACATCGCCGACGCCGTGCTCGCCACCCTCAAGGCGTTCGGTCTGGCGGCGGTCGGCTCGCTGGTCCTCGGGGTCCTGCTCGCCGTCGGCCGGCTCTCCGACCACAAACCGGTCCGCTGGGCCGCCACCACCTTCATCGAACTCTTCCGTTCGATCCCGCTGCTGATCACCATCTACGCCATCTGGGTCGGCTTCCTCACCGACTACTCGATGTGGGCCCTCGCTCTCGGGCTCTCCGTCTACAACGGCTGTGTCCAGGCCGAGGTGCTGCGCGCGGGTGTCAACTCCGTGCCCAAGGGGCAGAGCGAAGCGGCGTACGCCCTCGGGATGAGCAAGACCCAGGTCATGGTCAGCGTGCTGATACCGCAGGCGGTCCGCGCGATGCTGCCGACGATCATCAGCCAGCTGGTGGTGACCCTCAAGGACACCTCGCTCGGCTTCATCATCCTGTACCCGGAGCTGCTCAACACGGCGCGTCTGATCGCCTCCAACACACAGGTCAACGGCCAGTACCCGTACGTGTCGACCATCGCCGTCATCGGCACGATCTATGTGGCGATGTGTCTGCTCCTGTCGGCGCTCGCCACCTGGATCGAGAAGCGCGGCAGGCGGGCCAAGACCGGCATCGCGGTGGCCGCGGCCGCCGGGACGCCGGAAGTCCTCCCCGCCGACAGCCTTGCCGGACCTCACGCCGAGGACGGCCCGCCGCAGGGCCCCGGCACGAACGAGGGAATCAGCAAGACGGACTGACGCGTCAGGCGCCGCGTCTCCCGGAGCGGGTGACGCGGCGTTCATCTCCTTCCGTTCACGGCAGCCCGTCGGTACACCGGCGGGCTGTCCGGTTTTCCTGAACCACGCGCATGGGCAGCGGGCCATGGGCGGCACCCTGCTCTTCCCGGGGCGGCCGGAGCCCCGGGAGCCGCATGGGTCACGTGGGGTGGTCACGCGGGCGCCCCGTCCCACTGCGGCTTGACGCAAGCACCGGCAGTGGGTTGCATTCGTTCTGTGATCGCGTCCCGAACCACCGCCGCCGCGCCCCCTTCCTCCTCTCCGGCCGCTTCAGTCTCCGCCTCCGCCCCCGCGACCTCGCCGATCAGCGCCGGAGGGCCCACCTCGTGGACCCGGTGATCGTCGTCGGCGCCGGTCCTGTGGGGCTGGCGCTGTCCCTCGCCCTCGCGGCTCAGGGCGTCCCCTCCGTGCTGCTCGACGAAGGACCCGGCAAGGACGAACCGCGCCCCGCGCGCACCGTCGTGCTGCGGGAGGACACCGCGGACCTGGTGGAACGGCTCGGCTGCTCAGCGCTCCGCGACGAAGGGCTCCGGTGGGCCGGCTGGCGGTCGGTACGGCGCAAGCAACTGGTGCGGGCGGTACCGCTGGGCGACGAGGACGGCGTCGTTCCGCTGCCCTCGCCCGTCCACCTGCCCCAGCACGCGCTCACCGGAGGGCTGCGGGCCGCCGCTGCCGCGCAGGACCTGGTCACCATGGCGCCGTTCAGCAGGATCGACACCCTGGAGCAGGACGCGCACGGCGTCACGGTGCACACCCGGGAGCCGGGATCGACCTGGTGGCGTGGGAGCTATCTGGTGGGCTGCGACGGCGCGCGGTCCACCGTGCGCAAGCTCCTGGACATCAGGTTCCCCGGCCGTACGGCGGTGGAACGGCACGCCGTCGCGGCGCTCCGTGCCCCATTGCCCTGGCCCGGCGAAGCCGTGCTGCACCGGGCCCCGCCGTGGCGTACCGGAGGTGCCGAAGTCACCGCGCGGCCGCTGCCCGACGGGGTGTGGAGGCTTGACTGGCTCCTTCCACCGCGCGGCGAACTCGTCACCCCTGACGCCCTGATCACCCGGATCCGCGACACCCTCGAAGGCTGGTGCGGTGAGACGCCGGCCTACGATCTGCTGGACACGGGCGTGTACACGCTGCACCACCGGCTCGCGAGGCGGTGGCGGTCCGGGCGGGCCTTCCTCGCCGGGGACGCCGCACACCTGCTGGGCGCGCTCGGCACCCAGGGTCTGGACGAAGGACTGCGGGACGCCGAGAACCTGGCGTGGAAGCTGGCGCAGGCCTGGCACCACAGTTCCTCCGATCTCCTGCTCGACAGCTACCAGGCCGAGCGCAGGGCCGCGGTCGCCTCACGGCTGCGGGCCGCCGACCAGTCGCTGCCGATACTGCGGAGTGGCGCGGGCCTCCGGACGCTCATGCCCGGCGCCGCGCGCGGGCAGGACACCTTGCTGGCCGACGGTCATCTGGGATGCGGGCCACTGGGCGCGCCCCCGTCGTACAGGCACTCCCCTCTTTCGCCTCGACCCGCCGATGCCCACGCGTCGGTGGGCACGGCCCCCGGTGCGCCGGTCACCGATGTACGGGTGACCGCGCCCGACGGGAAGACGGTGCGGCTGCGGGACCGGCTGGGCCTGGGACACCTGCTGGTGATCCTGGTCGCGCCGGGCACCGGGGTGTGGGACCGGCGGCACTGGCTGACGGCAGGTGTCATGCCACGGCTGGTCGAAGCAGTGGACGCCCTCCCCGTGAAGGCCGAGCTGCTGGTGACCGAGAGCTACCCCGGAGCCACGGCCCATACGGTGCTGCTGGTCAGGCCGGACGGGCACCTCGTCGCGGCCTTCAGCGGGGTGCGGCCCGCAGAACTCTTCGAGGCGGCCGACGCGGCGCGCGGGGGCGGCTCGGACACGGCGCACGACGCCCGGGCGCGCACCGCCGCGAGTTCCGACCGGACCGCGGACATCGATTGACCGTTGTCGGCGCACATGGTGTACTCCGGTTCATGACCGACACCGATGTGCGCCTGTGGCGGAGGGTCCATATGGACCTCGTCCGCTACGCGGGCTGCGTGTGTCGCTCGTCCTGCTGAATCGCCCCTCACCCGGCACACCGTGCTGTTCCGCGCGCGGCTGTGCTTCCGAGCGAACTTCCCAGGACGGTCCCTGTGTCTGCACCCTCCCCTTCCCTGCCTACGTCCGCGTCCGCCGTCGGCACCGGCTCGCCTGCCCCGGCTCCCGCCCCCGGCAGCATGAACACCCCGGTCGCCACCAGCACGGATACTGCGGCCCCGACCGCTGCGGAACTGTTCGGCTTCGTCCGCCGGGTCGCGGAGGACACCGCGCTCGTCACCTCGCTTCCGCTCGATCCCGAGGGGCGCACCTGGCTCCGGCTCGACGGCCCCGGAGGCAGCGAGGCATGGCTCATCAGCTGGCCGCCGGGTTCCGGCACCGGCTGGCACGACCACGCCGAATCCACGGGGGCGTTCACCGTTGCCGCGGGTAGCCTCCGGGAGCACTCGCTGGCCGCCCGGCTGCCCACCGACGGCTGGAGGACCCTCGAGCTGAGCCAGGGCATCGACCGGACCCGGCTCCTGGCGACGGGCCAGGGAAGGGCTTTCGGCCGGCATCATGTCCATGAGGTGCTCAACGGGTCCAGCCACGAACATGCCGTGTCGGTGCACGCGTACTACCCGCCTCTGCCGCGGATCCGCCGTTACAGCCGCACAGGGGCGGTGCTGCGCCTGGAACGGACCGAGCGCCCGGCGGACTGGCGGTGAGCGGCGGGCGTGACCGCCGGGACCCGGTGGGCATCGACGAACTGCTCGACCGGGTACGGGGCGGTTATGAGCGGATCGGCCCCGAAGAAGCAGCAGTTGCGGCTGCCGGAGGTGCGCTGCTGGTCGACATCCGTTACGCGTCGCTCCGCGAGAAGGACGGTCTGATCCCCGGGGCTCTGGTCGTCGAACGCAACGAGCTGGAATGGCGCCTCGATCCGCAGGGCAGCCACCGTGTCCC
The DNA here is from genome assembly GCF_043088245.1 of Streptomyces sp. NPDC014623. Classification (NCBI taxonomy): domain Bacteria; kingdom Bacillati; phylum Actinomycetota; class Actinomycetes; order Kitasatosporales; family Streptomycetaceae; genus Streptomyces; species Streptomyces sp. NPDC014623. The sequence continues at coordinate 229,704 of NZ_JBIBZU010000011.1, forward strand.
GCAGGCCGTGAGCCACGATCTGCGGGTCGTGGTGATCTGCAACGAGGGATATGCGTCGAGTCTCGCGGTCGCTTCCCTGCGTCAGCTGGGACTGCACCGGGCCACGGACCTGACCGGCGGCTTCCAGGCGTGGCGCGCTGCCGGGCTCCCGGTCGCTCTCTGACCGGACACACCCGGCTCGCAGAGCCGCCCGGGCCGGCGGCCGGGCGAGCCGTGCCGGTAGCCGAACGGCCGGTGACGGTACCCCGGCCGTTCGGCTACCGGTACGGCCGAATGACGCTCCATCCCACTCGAACGCCGCTCTCCGGTGGAGCGGTCGCCGCGCACGACGGACATTCGCCTCATCATCGAGGACGGAACGTACGGAGATGTCGCGCCGATGGAGACCGCTCAGCTCACCCCGGACCAGCTCGACGCACAAGCCTCCCGGCTCCACGACACGGACGCGTGGCAGCGCATCGTCTCAGGCTGGGAACGCACCGCCCTGGAGCCCGCACCCCCGGCATGCGTGCCGGCCGATGGGGCACCGCCCGCGCACCCGGCCGGCTGGCGGGATCTGCTGTCCGTGCCCGTCGACCGGCTGATCGAGGAATCACTGCGGACCATGTCCGCGCCCCGGCCCCGCGAACGCCCGCTACCCGGACGCCTCGGCGCTGTGCTGCCCGAGTGTCTGCACGCGTGGCGCCGCATCGGACAACCCGATGTGCGTCCGTCCGTCCATCTCGGCTACGCCCGGCAGATCCTGACCGAGTGGGGCTGGCAGAACACCCCCTGCCGCCTGCGCAACGCTCGTGGTGCGCGCTGTCTCTGCGGAGCCATGCTGACCGCCCACCGGCTCGGCTACGGCTCGCTCGGCACCGTCGACCGCGCCGGCGCCTGGCTCATCACCGAACTGCGCTCGCAGGGCTGGACCGGACTGATCGGCCCTTGGAACCGGCATCCCGGCCGCACGGCCGCACACGCACTGTCCCTGATCGACGCCACGATCCGCCGGGCGTCCCGGGCAGGGCACTGAGCGCGGCCGTCGCACAGGCCTGACCGGCACCCGGCGCCATCCGTCGGCGGTGGCCCCCTCCGCCACCGCCGCATACCCGCTCACGCGGCCTGTACGTCCGCCCTCCGGCCCCCGTGCCCGCCGGTGTGCCCCGTTTTCCCCCGGGCTGCGGTCAGAAGGGCTCGTCCAGCCCTTCCGTGTCCTCCCCCTCCGCATCGAGCGCCTGGCGCACCACGCGCAGCGCCATCCCCTCCCCGTATCCCTTGCGCGCGAGCATGCCCGCGAGCCGGCGCAGGCGTTTGTCCCGGTCCAGCCCTCGGGTGGACCGGAGCTTCCGTGCGACGAGTTCCCTGGCGGTCTCCTCTTCCTGCTCGGGGGCGAGCTGCTCCAACGCCTCGTCGATCACCGCCGGGTCCACCCCCTTGGTACGAAGCTCCCGCACGAGGGCACGACGGGCCAGCCCTCTGCCGTGGTGCCGGGACTCGACCCAGGCATCAGCGAACGCCGCGTCGTCGATCAGGCCCACGTCCTCGAAACGTGAGAGCACCTCCTCCGCCGCCTCGTCGGGGATCTCCCGCTTGCGCAGCGCGTCAGCCAGCTGTTTACGGGTGCGCGGGGTGCCGGTCAGCAGTCTGAGACAGATGTTGCGCGCCTGCTCGACCGGATCTCGCGGCTCCCCCTCCTCGGCCCTCGACGAGGAAGGGGAACCGCTGCTTCTGGAGCGGGAGCGACGGCCCGCCCCCTCGCCGGACCCGGCCCCCGGGCCGGGCCCCGAGGGGCCCCCGGGCGGCCCAGCGGCATACTCAGGACCGGCGGCGTCGGCGCCCGGCCACTCCGTGCGACGCGTCACGGCCTAGCTCTTGGCCGCCGCGGCCTTGGCGGGCTTGGCCTTGGTCGCGGCGGCCGACACCGGCTTGGCCGCGCCGTCGGCCGGGGCTCCTGCGGCGGCCACCGCATCGGCCGCGGGCTCCGCTGCGGCATCCTCCGGACGGACTCCCACGCCGAGCTTGTCGAGAATCTTCTTCTCGATCTCGTTGGCCAGGTCGGGGTTGTCCTTGAGGAAGTTCCGGGAGTTCTCCTTGCCCTGGCCGAGCTGGTCGCCCTCGTACGTGTACCAGGCGCCGGCCTTGCGGACGAAGCCGTGCTCCACGCCCATGTCGATCAGACCGCCCTCACGGCTGATGCCCTGGCCGTAGAGGATGTCGAATTCGGCCTGCTTGAACGGTGGCGCCACCTTGTTCTTGACGACCTTGACGCGGGTGCGGTTACCCACGGCGTCGGTGCCGTCCTTCAGCGTCTCGATACGGCGGATGTCCAGACGCACCGAGGCGTAGAACTTCAGCGCCCGGCCACCGGTCGTGGTCTCCGGGGAGCCGAACATCACTCCGATCTTCTCGCGGAGCTGGTTGATGAAGATCGCAGTGGTCTTGGACTGGTTGAGCGCGCTGGTGATCTTACGGAGTGCCTGGCTCATCAGACGGGCCTGCAGGCCCACGTGCGAGTCGCCCATCTCGCCCTCGATCTCCGCACGGGGCACCAGGGCCGCGACGGAGTCGATGACGATCAGGTCGAGCGCGCCGGAGCGGACGAGCATGTCCACGATCTCCAGCGCCTGCTCGCCGTTGTCCGGCTGCGACAGGATGAGGCTGTCGATGTCCACGCCCAGCTTCTTCGCGTACTCCGGGTCCAGAGCGTGCTCCGCGTCGATGAACGCCACCGAGCCACCGAGCTTCTGCGCGTTCGCCACGGCGTGCAGCGTCAGCGTCGTCTTACCGGAGGACTCCGGCCCGTACACCTCCACCACGCGGCCGCGCGGCAGACCGCCGACGCCGAGCGCGACGTCGAGTGCGGTGGACCCCGTGGGGATCACCTCGATCGGCTCGTTCGGCCGCTCACCGAGGCGCATCACCGCGCCCTTGCCGAATTGCCGTTCAATCTGTGCGAGTGCGGCGTCCAGCGCCTTCTCGCGGTCGGTTCCTGCCATGGGTTCCACCCGATTTGCTTGAGTCGATCGCTTCACGTCACAGACGCTAACCCCTGCCACTGACAACGGGCCTCGACGTCCTCCCGGCCTGTGGACAACCTCACGGCCGGGCCCGGCAGACCTGGCCGGAGCTTCATGAGAATAGATGTTCGATTTCAGTGTCAAGCATCTCACGTCGGGCCGACACGAAAGAGAACAGTCGCTATTACCAGAGACGCAAGAACAAGTCAATGAAACGTGTCGTACATCATACCGAGTCCAGGCCATTGAGCTCACCGGAGCGGGCGGAGAGGAACCGGGACCGGCCTGTCGGCCGATGTCACCGGCTGTCGTCGGCCGGGCCCGTGCCCTCCCCGCCGCGCCGCACCACGCGGCGGATCCTCGACAGCGCCGGCGCGCCGTGGCGCTGTCGGTGGCCGCCTTGCACCCTCGGGTCGTCCATCACGTCGTAGCGCTTCACATACGCGCCCAGGAACGCCTGAAGCGTCGCCACGGCCGGAATGGCGATCAGGGCCCCGACAGCCCCCATCAGCGCGGTGCCCGCGACCACCGAGCCGAAGGCGACCGCAGGGTGGATGTCGACCGTCTTGGACGTGAGTTTCGGCTGCACCACGTAGTTCTCGAACTGCTGGTAGACCACGACGAAACCGAGGACCCACAGAGCGAACCAGGGGTCGACGGTGAACGCGATCAGCATGGGCAGCGCGCCGGCCAGATACGTACCGATCGTGGGGATGAACTGTGAGACGAGGCCGACCCAGACCGCGAGTGCGGGCGCGTAGGGCACTCCGAGGGCCACCAGCAGGATGTAGTGCGAGACGCCGGAGATCAGCGCCATCAGCCCGCGCGAGTAGATGTAGCCACCGGTCTTGTCGACCGCGATCTCCCAGGCGCGCAGCACCTCGGTCTGCCGGGAGGGCGGCAGCACGGAGCACAGCGCTCTCCGGAGCCGGGGCCCGTCCGCGGCGAAGTAGAACGAGAACAGGAAGATCATCAGCAGCCGGAACAGCCCGCCGAGCACGGTGGTGGAGACGTCGAGTACACCGGTGGCGCTGTTCTGCACGTACTTCTGGAGCCAGTCGGAGTGCAGCAGGCTGTCCTGCACCTCCACCCGGGAGAGCTCGGTGCGGAAGGTCTGGTTGACCCAGTTGATCACCGAGTCGAGGTACTTGGGGAACTCCTCGACCATGTCGACGATCTGACCGGCGAGCATCGAGCCGAGCAGGACGACGAAGCCGAGTCCGGCGATCAGCACCGCGAGGAAGACCAGGAAGGTGGCGAGTCCCCGGCGCATCCCGCGTCCGGCCATGCGACTGACGGCCGGCTCGATGGCCAGCGCAAGGAAGAAGGCGATGAGGACGTTGGTCAGCAGCCCGATGAGCTGGTAGAAGGCCCAGCTGCCGAGCTGGAAGCACCCGTAGAGCGCCAGCGCCATGACGATTGCACGCGGCAGCCAGCCGGGCATGCGGACAGGGCCTGTGCCGGGCGGCGGATTCGGTGGTGCGGCCGGCGGGACGGGCGGCGAGGCGGGCGGCTGGGTCTGGGCTGTCTCGTCTGTCGGTGCCACGGGACAAGTCTCGCTCACCGAAGTGACAGCCGGATCCTCAGCCCGGAGGTGGTGCAGGCCGCGCAGTCGTGCCGGGGCGGACCGCCTCGCTCAGCGCTTCTCCGGCGGCACACCGACCGCCGCGCAGACCCCGCGCCAGACGTCCTTGGCTTCCCAGCCCGCGGCCAGAGCCTCGTGCACCGTACGGCCACCGAGTTCCGCCATGACGTGATCGCGCGCGAAGGAGTCGGCGTACGTCTCCCCGAAGTGGTCCGCCATCCGTTCCCAGAAAATCGTCAACCGCATGCCCCCAGTATCCCGCTCCTGAGAGTGCAGCCGGGCCGGGACCGCCCCGTCGACGGCCTGATCCCCTCTACGGTCGGAACCATGGCCGGAAACGGAGCAAACCCCCTCGCCCACGCCGAGCAGTTCATCTGGCTCACCGCGCGCGTTCTCGAACAACGGCGGTTCGCCCACCTCTTCCTGGGAGGAAGCGCGGACGCCGTCGAAACCGCGCTCGACGCCTATCGGAACGAGGACGGCGGCTACGGTCACGCGCTCGAACCCGATCTTCGCGGACCTGTGAGCCAGCCCCTCCACACCGCTCGTGCGCTGAGCGTCCTCGACTCGATCGGCCGCTGCGGTGGTCTGCGCGTGGAGCGGATCTGCCGCTACCTCACGGCCGTGTCGACCAAGGAAGGCGCGTTGCCCGCGCTCCACCCCTCCCAGCGCGGTTATCCTGCGGCACCCTTCATCCCCGTGGTCGAGGACCCGCCTGCCGAACTCCTGGCGACGGGTCCGGTGGTGGGGCTGCTGCACCGTAATCAGGTGTGGCACGCCTGGCTGTTCCGGGCCACCGACTTCTGCTGGGCCGCCGTGGACGCCCTGGAACAGTCCCATCCGTACGAGATCGAGGCAGCCGTCGCCTTCCTGGACGGCGTACCCGACCGCACGCGGGCGGAACCGGCAGCAGACCGGCTGGGTCAACTGGTGCGTGAACAGGGGCTGGTGGTGTTCGATCCGCGGAGCCGCGCGGACCACCCGGTGGCCCCTGGTCACGCCTCGGGAGCACACCACTTCCCTCACGACTACGCCCGCACACCCGGGTCACTCGCACGCCGGTGGTTCAGCGACAGCGAACTGGAGAGTTCCCTGGATCATCTGGCGGCCGGACAGCAGGAAGACGGGGGCTGGCCGGTCGACCGGAGGCAGTGGGCCCCCGGGACGGCCCTGGAGAGCCGCCCGATCGTGACGCTCAACGCCCTGCAGACCCTCCGGGCGTACGGCCGCGGCCCGCGCTGATCCGTCCCTCCTCAGAGCATGGCGCGTCCGAGTGCGGTGACCACGACGGCGACACCGACGACGGCCAGGAAGGGAGCACGCAGGACGAGGCGAGCGCCGCCGCGGCGAGCCCCGCCGTCCGGGCGTCCAGCACCAGTTGCTGCCCGCCGTCGAAGGTCTGCTGGGCGGTGAGAGCTGCGAGCAGCGCCACCGGCATGAGCGCTGCCAGCTTCTGCACAAGGGGGCGTTCCAGGGCTCCGGCGGGGACCAGGAGCCCCAGGAGCTTGGCGAGGTAGCAGCCCACGGCGGTGAGCCCGATGGCGATCCAGGCGTTCATCGGCCCTCCCCGGGCGTCGTGCCTCCGGTGGAGGTCTCGTCCTGAGTGTGCTTCCCCCGGCCCTTCAGGAACCCGTCCCCGGTGCTCTTGCCGCGGCCCTTCAGGAAGAGGACGACCGGAGCTGCCAGTGCGGACACGAGTACGGGCGCGCCCGCAGGCAGTACCGGCAGGAGACCCAGCACCAGCAGGACGGCGAGCCCGGCTGTCACGCGCTCCGTGGTGCTCTTCAGCATCGGCGCGAGCAGGGCGAGGAACACGGCGGGGCCGGCCGCTTCCAGCCCCCAGGCGCCGGTGTCGCCGAGCGCCTTCGCCCCGAGCGCTCCGACCGGTGTGGTCAGGTTCCACAGGGTGTAGAGCGTGAATCCGGTGACGGTGAACCCGATGCGCGCTGCGCGCCTGGTGGGCTGGGGCAGGGTGACGGCGGTCGTCTCGTCGATGACCCAGTGGGCGGCGAGGGGGCGCAGTACGGCCGGCAGGGCGAGGAGCTGTGACAGGCGTAGTCCGTAGAAGGCGTTGCGGGTGCCCAGGAAGAACGCTCCGGCCGCGGCGGTGCAGGGGTTGCCTCCGGCCGCGAGCGCGCCCACCAGGGCGAACTGGGAAGCGCCGGTGAAGACGAGGAGACTCAACGCACAGGTCTGGAGGAGGGCCAGTCCGGAGCCTGCCGAGGTCACGCCGAAGGCGAATCCGGAAAGGCCCACGGCTATGCCACGCCGAGTGCGTCCCGGACCACGGCGGAGTCCGGTTTCTCCGGACCCGCGCCGTGCGCGTCGGGGACACCGGTGCTCTGAGGGGGTGCTGTCTGTTCTGCCACGTCCCGGACGCTACGGGGAAAGCTTCCTGCCGGTCTTGTACGTTATTGCACGCTCGCGCTGGTAGGCGCCCGGAGGTACTCCGACGATCCGGGTGAAGTGACGGTTGAGATGGGGCTGGTCGGTGAAGCCGACGGCAGCGGCAGCATCGGCGGGCGCGGTCCCCGCGTCGAGCATGCGCCGGACGCGGCGCACCCGGGCATCGGTGAGCCAGGTGTGCGGGGGCATGCCGTACTGCTTCTTGAAGGCCCGCAGCAGCGCGAAGGGGCCGGTGCCCAGCTCGGTGGCGAGCGCCTGCAGGGTGGGCGGCCGTTCCATCCGCTCCTCCAGCGCCGCCCGCGCGCGGGCGGCGTCACGGGCGCCGGCGAAGTGTGAGGCCCTGGCCGCCAGCACGCTGCCGTGGCGGTCGAGCAGCCTGGCGACCAGGACACGCAGGAGGCTGTCGGCGGCCGGGGCGTTGCCCTCCTCGGCCGCCCGGTGGACCTCGGTGATCAGCCGGGCGGCACGCGGATCCCTCGCACCGCTCTCGGCGAAGCCGGCCGTGCCGCGCAGGCTCGTCAGGTCGGCCGCGATGTCGTTGATCACCCGGGCGGCTGGGTAGAGGGTGGCGTACACCCATCCTCCGGGCACCCCGGCGCGAGCGGTGTGCGGCACTTCCGAGTTGATCATGACTACGGTGCCGGGCCCTGCGTGCACGGTGCCGCCGGGGAGACCGACGTCCTCGACACCGCTGGTGAGGGTGCCGAGGACGTAGCCCTCATGACTGTGGCGCGGAAAGGTGTGACGGACGTACCGGGCACGCAGCAGACCGAGGTGGGGCAGCTCCGCGTACTGCCAGTGCCTCGCCCGTTCCCGTGTCGGACCCGCCTCCGCCATGTCCGTGTTCTCGCAGGTCCGGACGAGGGACCGAGGCCCGGTGAGGTGAGTTCGGGCCCGTCCACCGGCTGTTGTCAGTGGCGGGGTGCACGATGGTGACATGGCCGGTTCCGCACTCGATTCGTTCTCTCCCGCGACCCGCGGCTGGTTCGCGGGAGCCTTCGACGCGCCCACCGCGGCGCAGGAGGGTGCCTGGCGGGCCATCGGTGAGGGTTCGGACGTGCTGGTCGTGGCACCGACCGGATCGGGTAAGACGCTCGCCGCCTTCCTCGCCTCTCTGGACAGACTGGCAGCCGTCCCGCCTCCGGCCGAGGCGAAGAAGCGCTGCCGCGTGCTGTACGTGTCTCCGATGAAGGCGCTCGCCGTCGACGTGGAGCGGAACCTGCGTTCGCCGCTGACCGGGATCCGTCAGGAATCGGTGCGGCTCGGCCTGCCCGAACCGGAGGTGCGGGTGGGCGTCCGTTCCGGAGACACCCCTCCGGCCGAGCGGCGTTCGATGGCGACGAGACCGCCGGACATCCTGATCACCACCCCCGAATCGCTGTTCCTGATGCTCACCTCGTCGGCGCGGGACGCGCTGTCCGGGGTGGAGACGGTGATCGTGGACGAGGTGCACGCCGTCGCGGGCACCAAGCGCGGTGCCCACCTCGCCGTCTCCCTGGAGCGTCTGGACGAGTTGCTGCCCCGGCCCGCGCGACGTATCGGGCTGTCGGCGACGGTCCGCCCGGTCGACGAGGTCGCGCGGTTCCTGTCACCGCAGCGGAGGGTGGAGATCGTCCAGCCTCCTTCCGCCAAGGAGTTCGACCTCTCCGTCGTGGTCCCGGTGGAGGACCTCGGCGACCTGGGCGGCTCCCCCGCCACCGGCGACGAGGGCGGCCAGGCGGAGAAACCGTCGATCTGGCCCCATGTCGAGGAGCGGATCGCCGATCTCGTGCAGTCGCACCGCTCCACGATCGTCTTCGCCAACTCCCGGCGGCTGGCGGAGCGCCTGTGCAACCGGCTGAACGAGATCGCCTGCGAACGGGCGGCCGGCGCCGCGCCCGAGGAGGAGCGGGAGGCCGACGGACACCTCCCCGAGGCCCACTCCCCCGCCGAGATCATGGCCCGGTCCGGGGCTGCGAAGGGAGCGCCTGCCGTCCTTGCCCGTGCGCACCACGGCTCGGTGTCCAAGGAGCAGCGCTCACAGGTCGAGGAGGATCTCAAGGCGGGACGGCTGCCCGCCGTGGTGGCCACCTCCAGCCTGGAGCTGGGGATCGACATGGGTGCGGTCGACCTGGTGATCCAGGTCGAGTCTCCGCCGTCCGTGGCGTCGGGGCTGCAGCGGGTGGGACGTGCCGGGCACCAGGTCGGCGCCGTGTCCACCGGGGTGGTCTTCCCCAAGTACCGCGGTGATCTCGTGCAGGCGGCCGTCGTCACCGAACGGATGCGGGAGGGCGCCATCGAGGCACTGCGGATCCCGTCCAACCCCCTGGACGTGCTCGCCCAGCAGATCGTCGCCACGGTCGCGCTCGACAGCTGGCAGGCCGACGACCTGCTCGCTCTCGCCCGCCGGGCGGCCCCTTTCTCCTCCCTCCCCGAATCCGCGTTCACCGCGGTGCTCGACATGCTCGCCGGACGCTATCCGTCCGACGCCTTCGCGGAGTTGCGGCCCCGTGTGGTGTGGGACCGCGTCACCGGTACGGTCACGGGCCGTCCCGGTGCCCAGCGGCTCGCCGTCACCTCGGGCGGCACCATCCCCGACCGGGGGCTCTTCGGCGTCTTCCTGGCCGGCGCGGACCCGAAGAAGGGCGGCGGGCGCGTCGGCGAGCTGGACGAGGAGATGGTCTACGAGTCCCGGGTCGGTGACGTCTTCACGCTGGGCACCACGTCCTGGCGGATCGAGGACATCACCAGGGACAGGGTTCTGGTCTCTCCCGCCCCCGGCGTCCCCGGCCGGCTGCCGTTCTGGAAGGGCGACCAACTGGGCCGTCCACTGGAGCTGGGCCGCGCGCTGGGCGCCTTCCTCCGGGAGCTCGGCGGGCTGTCGGCCGAGGACGCCAGGCTCCGGCTGCTCGCCGCCGGGCTCGACGCCTGGGCGGCTGACAACGTCCTGTCCTACCTCGACGAGCAGCGCCGTGCCTGCGGTCATGTGCCGGACGACCGGACGGTCCTCGTCGAGAGGTTCCGGGACGAGCTGGGCGACTGGCGCGTCGTGGTGCATTCGCCCTTCGGCGCCCAGGTGCACGCCCCGTGGGCGCTCGCCCTGTCCGCCCGGCTCGGGGAGCGGTACGGCATGGACGCACAGGTCATGCACGCGGACGACGGCATCGTGCTGCGGCTGCCGGACGCCGATCTGATGGGTCTCGACCTCCTCGATTTCGACCCGGACCAGGTGGATGCGGGCCACAGGGCCGGTGGCGCCCCGGCACACGGCGGTGCAGGCCCGGCCTCCCCCGCCGTCGGTCACGACAGCGAGCAGCCCCCCGTCGGAGCCACCGACGTGGTGTTCGACAAGGGCGAGATCAGCCAGGTCGTCACCGAACAGGTCGGAGGCTCGGCCCTGTTCGCCTCCCGGTTCCGTGAATGTGCCGCGCGCGCTCTGCTGTTGCCCCGGCGCAGCCCCGGAAAGCGCACCCCTCTGTGGCAGCAGCGTCAGCGCGCGTCCCAGTTGCTCCAGGTCGCCTCCGAGTTCGGTTCGTTCCCGATCGTCCTCGAAGCCGTTCGCGAATGCCTCCAGGACGTTTTCGACGTCCCCGGTCTCACCGAGCTGATGGGTGACCTGGAGGCGCGCCGTATCCGTCTGGTCGAGGTCACCACACCCGAGCCGTCGCCGTTCGCCCGCTCCCTCCTCTTCGGCTATGTCGCGCAGTTCCTGTACGAGGGCGACTCACCCCTCGCCGAGCGGCGGGCGGCAGCCCTCTCGCTCGATTCACATCTCCTGGCCGAGCTGCTGGGCCAGGCGGAACTGCGCGAGCTGCTCGACGCAGAGGTCCTCGGCGAACTGGAGCGGGAACTCCAGTGGCTGACCGACGACAGGAAGGCCAAGGACGTCGAGGGGGCCGCCGATCTGCTGCGCGTCCTCGGCCCCCTCACGGACTCCGAGCTCGCCGAGCGGGGCTCGGAGCCCGCGTGGGCGCCGGAACTGGCGACGTCCCGGCGTGCGATCCAGGTCCGTATCGGCGGAACCGCCCACTGGGCAGCCGTCGAAGACGCGGGCCGGCTGCGTGACGCGCTCGGTACCGCACTTCCGGTGGGGGTCCCCGAGGCGTTCACCGAGCCGGTCAAGGACCCTCTCGGCGACCTTCTCGCCCGGTACGCCCGTACGCACGGCCCGTTCACCACCACGCAGGCGGCAAGCCGTTTCGGCCTCGGCCCGGCGGTCACCGACGGGGCGCTGCGACGGCTCACCGCGTCGGGCCGCGTCGTGCAGGGTGAGTTCCACCCCGCGGGCATCGGCCAGGAGTGGTGCGACGCCACGATCCTCCGGCGGCTGCGCCGCCGTTCACTCGCCGCCCTCCGCCAGGAGCTGGAGCCGGTTCCGCCCGCCGCCCTCGCCGGCTTCCTCCCCCGATGGCAGCACCTCGGCGACAACAGCCTGCGTGGCATCGACGGGCTGGCCCGCGCCATCGAGCAGTTGCAGGGCGCCCCGGTGCCCGCGTCCGCCCTGGAGAAGCTGATCCTGCCGAGCCGTGTCGTGGGCTACACCCCCGCCATGCTCGACGAGCTCACCACCACCGGCGAAGTCGTCTGGGCAGGCGCGGGTGCCCTTCCCGGAAAGGACGGCTGGCTCTCCCTCCACCTGGCCGACAGCGCGCCCCTGCTCCTCCCGCCGCCCCGCCCGCTGGAGGAGACCGCGTTGCACGAGTCGGTTCTCGCCGTCCTCTCCGGTGGGTACGGGCTCTTCTTCCGGCAGATCGCCGATCAGGTCCGGGCGACCACCCACCCGGACTGCGCCGATCCCCAGCTGGCCGACGCGCTCTGGGACCTGGTCTGGTCCGGACGTCTCACCAACGACACGCTCGCCCCCTTGCGTGCGCTCCTCGGCTCGGGGCGCACGGCCGGCTCGACCGCGCACCGCGCAAGGCGCAATGTGCCGCGAGGCCGGTACGGGTCGCTGACCGCGGCAGCCCGTCCCGCGTCCCGCACCGGTCCGCCGACCGTGTCGGGACGCTGGTCGCTGCTGCCCCCGGCCGAACCCGAGCCGACCCATCGCGCGCATGCCCTGGCCCGGACCCTCCTCGACCGTCACGGCGTGGTGACCCGCGGGGCGGTACAGGCCGAGGGTGTCGAGGGTGGTTTCTCAGCGGTCTACCGTGTCCTCGCCGCGTTCGAGGACAGCGGGCAGGCCCGCCGGGGTTACGTCGTCGAGGGGTTGGGCGCGGCCCAGTTCGCCATGGACGGTGCCGTGGACCGGCTCAGGGCTGCCTCCACCGCACGCGACCGCGCGGACCCCGGTTCGGCTCCCCGTGCGCTGGTCCTCGCAGCGGCCGATCCCGCCAACGCGTACGGTGCCGCCCTGCCCTGGCCCGAGTCGCCGGACGGCGCGGGACACAAGCCGGGCCGTAAGGCGGGGGCACTGGTGGTCCTCGTGGACGGCGAGGTCACCCTCTACATGGAGCGCGGAGGCAAGTCTCTTCTCGCGTGGCCCACCGACCCGGCCGGCCCGGTGCTCCGTGCCGCGGCCGAAGCGCTCGCGTCGGCCGCCCGCGCGGGGATGCTCGGCACGGTCACGGTGGAGCGCGTCAACGGCGTCTCCTCGCTCACGTCCTCGCTGGGCCCCGCCCTGGAGGCCGCCGGTTTCCTCGCCACGCCACGCGGCCTGCGGCTGCGTGCTTGAGGGCCGCTCCGGGACGGCCGGGGACCACGCTTGGCCCTGTCCGCGCATCATGGATACATGCCTGAAGGTGACACCGTCCTGCAGACCGCCCGACGTCTCGATGCGGCCCTCGCCGGCCAGGTCCTGACGGTCTTCGACCTGCGGGTCCCCCGGTTCGCCACAGCCGACCTGACCGGCCGGAGCGTGGTGGACGTCACGGCGCGCGGTAAGCACCTGCTCACCCGTTTCCAGAACGGCCTCACCCTCCACAGCCACCTGCGCATGGAGGGCGCCTGGCGTGTGTACGACCATGGCGAGCACTGGCGAGGCGGCCCTGAGCACCAGATCCGTGCCGTGCTCGCCACTGCGGAACACACCGCTGTCGGCTACCGGCTGCCCGTCCTCGAACTGATCCGTACCGAGGAAGAGGATCAGGCCGTCGGCCATCTCGGTCCCGATCTGCTGGGCTCGGACTGGGACCCGGACGCAGCCCTGCGCAATCTGCTCGCCGACCCCGGCCGCCGTGTCGGGGACGCTCTCCTGGATCAGCGCAATCTCGCCGGTATCGGCAACGTCTACATGTGTGAGCTCTGCTTCATGGCTCGTGCGACCCCCTGGCTCCCGACGGGCGAGCTGCCCCTGCCCGTCGCCACCCGTCTGGTCAGCACCGCCAAGCAGCTCCTGGAGGCCAACCGCGACCGTCCGGTACGGACCACGACCGCCGCGACCGCAGCGATGTCCCGCAGGCGCCCACGAGAACGCCTCTTCGTCTACGGGCGGGCCGGGCGCCCCTGTCTGCGCTGTCGCACACCCATCCGTAAGGCGGTCCGCGACGACCGCCCCGCCTACTGGTGTCCGCGCTGCCAGGCAGGTCCCACAAGCTAGGTCCATGGTGGTGGTCGCGGGCTGAGAGGCCCGCGGGCGCTCGCTGAAAGGCTAGGAGGGTATGTCCGGCTGGTCCGCCCGGGGTTCATCGGCAGGCTGCTCAGGCCGCGCCACGGCTGCCGCATGCACCGGCAGCAGGCTCAGCCCCCACCCTCCCGCCACCACCGCTCCCTCGACCACCCCGGTGTGTTCCGGCTCCAGAAGCAGCCGAAGCACCGCCCACCACCACACGCCGCCGAGGACGAACGCCGGCATCCATCGCCGTACCATGGCTGCCTCCTCCGGCCGACGCTAGTACGGCATGATCCGCGACGGGAGGGCGCACCGGCACGCTACCGGCGTGCACGACGCGAGCTGAGCGACAGCGCGCGCCCTCTCCGGAAGGCCGTTGCCGGGAGAGGTGAACCCGGCCCTCCCCCGCAGTTTCCCCCGGGTCGGCGCCGACTGCATCCCGCGGCCCTGGGCTGTACCCGCGCCCCGCGGCCCCGGACACGTCGGCGCGCTCTCTGCCCCCGGACATGCCGGCGCCCCCGGGGTCAGAATCCGCGGGGGCACGCCGGTGGGTGGTTCTCTACTTGTCGTCGGTGAGGGAGTCCTTCACTCCCTTGGCGCGGTCTCCGGTGGCGCCGAGGGCATCTTCGGCCTTGGCCCTGGTCTGGTCGGACTTGCCTTCGGCCTCCTTGCGGCGGTCTCCGGTGACCTTGCCGGTCGCTTCCTTGGCCTTGCCCTTGAGCTTGTCCATGGCCTTCTTGTCCGTCACGGCAATTCCCTCCTCGATTTCGAGCTCAGGCGCTCTCCGCCTGGGACATCTTGAGGTGTTGTTCCAGTGGTCGGAGCCGGTTTCCGGTTCCGGAATCCTTCCGGCCGGGGCCTGGATTCCGGAACTCTTCCGTATGACCACGAGATGCCATGGGATACGTAGGGATATGCGTTTCCCCAGGTCATCCCACGATTACACCCTTGATCTGCTCACGCGGATTCCGCCTGGAACATCCATGCGTGCTTCTCGAGATCCGCGGTGAGTGTGATCAGGATGTCCTGACTGATGGGGTCCGGTTCGTCCGTCGCCTCGATCCGCTCCCGCATGCGGTCGATGACCACGCGAAGGGCGTCGACGAGCACACGCACCGCGTCCACGTCCTTGATCCAGCCCTCGGGCACGGAATCGATGGCCGTGGTCTTCGCGAGCGTCCGGGACCGGCCGTCCGGGTTGACCCCGAGCGCGGAAGCCCTCTCCGCGACCGTGTCCGAGTGCTGGCGCGCTGTGTCGACGACCTCGTCGAGCTGGAGGTGCACGGATCGGAAGCGGGGGCCGACCACGTTCCAGTGGACCTGCTTGGCCACCAGCGAGAGGTCGACCAGGTCGACCAGCGCGCCTTGCAGCGCGTCCCCCACAACCTTACGGTCGCCGTCGGACAGGGCGCTCTTCACGACAGACATGCACTTCTCCGTTCAGATAGCTTTTCGACCAACCATCTGTCCACAATGCCACATATGGAACGAAACGGTCATTCGGGTGGCTGTTCCGAAGAATCGCCACTCCGGCCTCACCCAGCGCCTGCCCCATGAACGGCCCTGCACACACGCGGCACACAAAAGCCCCGGCCGGCCCTGGAAGGGCCGGCCGGGGCTTCGCGCCACGAACCGTGCGGTCAGGCGGCGACGACATCCACCGCTTCGGCGGGTGCCTTGATGGTCACCCGCCCCGTCGGTACGCCGGCGACCGACGCAACAGAGACGGAATTGAGCATCGGGCGTACCGGTACAGGTACCGCATCACTGGCTGCTGCCGACTCGGCCAGTTCGGCCAGCGACAGTTCATCGCTCACTTCACGCATGAGCTCGGACATCCGTACGTCCAACGCGTCGCAAATGGCGGAGAGCAGTTCGGAGGATGCCTCCTTCTGCCCCCGCTCCACCTCGGAGAGATAGCCGAGCGAGACTCGGGCGGACGAGGAGACTTCGCGCAGAGTACGGCCTTGGCGCTGGCGCTGCCGACGCAGCACGTCACCAAGCAGGCGACGGAGCAGAATCATCGGTGGCTCCCTCCTCGGACCGCGTAGCCGCATCCTTCACGCCCCACCGTACCGCCTCGCGCTGCGGCCGTGCGGGGAGCGATGTCGTGTTCACTCAGGGCTGCAAACATCAAGTCCCCCCGTTCTGTTCCGTATCCTGTGCCCTCGCATTTTCGCCGAGTTCGCCCGAGAGCAGTTCGAGCAGGCTCCGTACAGTCTCCTTACGGATGTCCGCCCGCCCGCCGTTCAACCTCAGCTCGGCGACTTTCCGCACGCCGTCCGGCCCGGAAACGGCCACGAAGACCGTCCCCACAGGCTTGCCGTCCTGCGGCTCGGGCCCCGCGACCCCGGTGGTCGAGACACCCCAGTCCGCGCCGAGAACCCGGCGTACGCCGACGGCCATCGCCTGCGCGACGTCCGGATCCACCGCTCCGCGCTCGTCCAGGAGTGCGCCGTCGACGCCCAGAACGTCCCGCTTCAAGGGCGTTGCATACGCCGTGACGGACCCACGGAAGCACCGCGAGGCTCCGGGTACGGAGGTGAGTTCGGCGGCCACCAGTCCGCCGGTGAGGGACTCGGCGGCCGCGAGCGACTCACCGCGCTCCTCAAGCCGCCGCAGCAGCACCTGAGCCGCCGACGACGTCACCGCTCCGCCTCCGCGGCCTTCCGGCTGACCACCGCGCGGTCCCCTACCGGTTCCCCGATGGACTTCACCGCAGGCTCCACCACTCCTTCAGCCGCCCCGCCCGCCTCCTGCGCCGAGCACCGCACACCGGAGGAGGTGTTCTCCGCGTCCGCCACCGCCGCGACCGCCTCCAGCGCAGCGGCCAGCCCGCGGCGGCGCAACACGACGGCCTGGCGCACGTAGTCGAGGCCGGTGACGACCGTCAGCACGACGGCGGCCATCATCACCCAGAACCGCAGGGTCGCCAGGGGGCCCGTCAGCGCGAGGACGTACATGCCCACGGCGATGCCCTGGGCCAGGGTCTTCGCCTTCCCGCCGCGACTGGCCGGGATCACCGAGTGCCGGATGACCCAGAAACGCATGAGCGTGATGCCGAGCTCACGGAAGAGGATCACGCCGGTGATCCACCACGGCAGGTCCCCGAGCGTCGACAGGCAGATCAGCGCCGCACCCATGATCGCCTTGTCCGCGATCGGGTCGGCGATCTTCCCGAAATCCGTGACCAGGTTGTACGCGCGTGCCAGATGGCCGTCAAAGACATCAGTGATCATCGCGACGGCGAAGGCCGCCCAGGCGAACGACCGCCAGACCGGGTCGTAGCCGCCGTCGTGCAGGAGCAGCATGACGAACCCCGGGACGAGCAGCAGCCGCACCATCGTGAGGATGTTCGCGATGTTCCACAGACCGGCCTGATTGACAGCCGCCGCACCCAGCTTGCCGCCGCGGTGCGCCGGCGTCGCGCCGGAGCCGCCTGCCGCGGTCGCCGGGGCTCCTGTCATCTGGCTGCCTCCGCAAGCTCGTGGTGTTCGGCCACGAGGTCCACTCCCTCGGTGCCCACTGCCTTCGCTTCGACCATAAGGCCCGGCACAAGGCCTTCGCGTGCGGTGAAGACGACCTGGCCGTCCGTTTCCGGCGCCTGGTGGGCTGCTCGGCCCACCGCTACGGGCCCGTCCTCCTCCGATTCCACGGACTCGACGAGGACCTGGAGCGTCTCGCCCACCCGCTCCTCGGCGCGCTGGGAGGTGAGTTCCTCGGCGAGCTGCGAGATGTGCGCGAGCCTTTCGGCGATGACGTCGGCATCCAGCTTGTTCTCGTAGCCGACGGCCTCGGTCCCCTCCTCGTCGGAGTAGCCGAAAACCCCGATGGCATCCAGGCGGGCGCCCGTGAGGAAGCGTTCCAGCTCGGCGAGGTCGGCTTCCGTCTCACCGGGGAAGCCCACGATGAAGTTCGAACGCGCACCGGCCTGCGGCGCCTTCGTCCGAATGGTGTCCAGAAGTTCGAGGAAACGGTCCGTGTCGCCGAACCGCCGCATCGCGCGCAGGACCCCGGGGGCGGAGTGCTGGAAGGAGAGATCGAAATAGGGGGCGACCTTGGGGGTCGAGGTGAGTACGTCGATCAGCCCCGGCCGCATCTCGGCGGGCTGCAGATAGCTGACGCGGATCCGCTCGATCCCCTCGACGTCGGCCAGCTCAGGCAGCAGGGTCTCCAGGAGCCTGATGTCTCCGAGGTCCTTGCCGTACGAGGTGTTGTTCTCCGAGACGAGCATGACCTCCTTGACGCCCTGCTCGGCGAGCCAGCGGGTCTCTCCCAGGACGTCGGAGGGACGCCGCGAGATGAACGAGCCGCGGAACGAGGGAATGGCGCAGAACGAGCAGCGCCGGTCACAGCCCGATGCGAGCTTCACCGAGGCGACCGGGCTGGTCCCCAGCCTGCGGCGCAGTGGTGCCCGCGGCCCGGAGACCGGCGCGACACCTTCCGGCAGGTCCGCGGGAGCGGGCGCGATCTCCTGGGCGTGTCCGGGCAGCGCGACGGCGGCGTCCTGGCGCTCGGCCGGACTGATCGGCAGCAGCTTGCGCCGGTCGCGGGGGGTGTGGGAGGCGTGGATACCGCCGTTGAGGATGGTCTGCAGACGGTCGGAGATGTCGGCGTAGTCGTCGAATCCGAGGACTCCGTCGGCTTCCGGCAACGCCTCGGCGAGGTCCTTGCCGTAGCGCTCGGCCATACAGCCGACGGCCACGACGGCCTGGGTTCTGCCGTGATCCTTCAGATCGTTGGCTTCGAGCAGGGCATCGACGGAGTCCTTCTTGGCGGCTTCGACGAACCCACAGGTGTTGACGACGGCGACGTCCGCGTCCGTGGCGTTCTCGACGAGCTCCCAGCCGTCCGCTGCCAAGCGGCCTGCGAGCTCCTCCGAGTCCACCTCGTTACGGGCGCAGCCAAGAGTGACAAGGGCGACGGTACGGCGTTCGGGCATGGGCTCAAGACTACTTCGTCCTGGCACTCACCCTGCCGAGCAGGGTTCGCCGCTACGGAGAGTGAGCGAGCGGCCCGTGAGGCGGAAAGAACACGGGAACCACACGGGCGGTGTGTGCCAGGCAGTACTGCCTGGCACACACCGCCCGGAAGTACGGATGAAGGTCAGCCGACCTCGGGGTCGCCCTTGGTGTACGAAAGCCGCTCGACCTGACCGGACTCGAACTGATCGTCGACCTTCTTGCCGTTCACGAAGAGATCGATCACTCCGGCATCCCCCAGGACCAGGTCGATCCGTTCCTCGTCCTGGAAGGTCTTGGACTCACCCTCGGCCAGCAGACCGTCGAAGAGCAGCCGCCCGTTGTGATCCTTGGCGGAAATCCAGCTCTTGTTCTCGGTGACGCTCAGCCTGACCGTCACCTTGTCCAGCGGAGCTGCGGCGATGGCACTTTCGGAGGGGACGGGTTTGGGGTCGGCGGGCTTGGCCGTGGTGGGCTCGGGACCGGTCCTGTCGGGTGTCGAGCCTTCGGCGACCTGCGTCGAGCCCGAACCCTCGTCCTCGCCGTTGAAGAGCGTGAAGCCCACGAACCCGACCACGGCGACGATCGCGGCGACCATGGCCGCGGTCCAGTTGGGCCGACGAGGGTCGGAACGGATCCGCTCCGCCTCGAACAGCGGAGCCGCGGGCGTGGGCGCGGGACCACCACCGTGCTCGGCGTCGAATTCCGCGATCAGTGGGTCGGGGTCGAGTTCGACGGCGCGGGCGAGCATGCGGATATGGCCACGGGCGTACACGTCGCCGCCGCAGCGGGAGAAGTCGTCCTCCTCGATCGCGTGCACGATGAGCGTGCGCACCCGGGTGGAGCTGCTGACTTCCTCGACCGTCAGACCTGCGGCGATACGAGCCTGCTGAAGCGCGCGACCGATCGAAGGCCGGTCGTCTTCGGGGGAGTTGCCGATGGACACGGGAGCGCCTTTCGAGCGTGAGCCACCTGCTGGATGTTCAGTCTAGGGGTGGTACGAAAGGGTGGGGCAACCGGGAGCGATGGCTTTGTACGCCATCGGGTTCGCCGGACAGCCCCTCGGGCAGGGCACAGGGCGGAGAGCGGGACGAACCATCCCGCTGCTCCTCTCTTCAACTTGACGTACGGCCGGGCGAAACGGTTGCCCGCATAACTCCTACGGAGCGGTTTCCCCACGGATGACGGCCAGCACACCGTCGAGTTCGTCCGGTTTCACCATGACATCGCGAGCCTTGGAACCCTCGCTGGGACCCACGATGTTGCGTGACTCCATCAGGTCCATCAGCCGGCCGGCCTTCGCGAAGCCGACCCGTAGCTTGCGCTGGAGCATCGATGTCGAGCCGAATTGCGTGGACACGACCAGTTCGGCCGCCTGACAGAGCAGATCGAGATCGTCGCCGATGTCCTCATCGATCTCCTTCTTCTGCTTCGTGCCGGCCACCACGTCCTCACGGAAGACCGGCGCCATCTGATCCTTGCAGTGCTGGACGACGGCCGCGACCTCGGCCTCGGTGACGAAGGCCCCCTGCATGCGGGTCGGCTTGTTCGCCCCCATCGGCAGGAACAGACCGTCACCCTTTCCGATGAGCTTTTCGGCGCCGGGCTGGTCGAGGATGACCCGGCTGTCGGCGAGCGAGGAGGTCGCGAAGGCGAGCCGGGAGGGCACATTGGCCTTGATCAGACCGGTGACGACGTCGACCGACGGGCGCTGCGTGGCGAGCACCAGATGGATACCGGCGGCGCGCGCCAGCTGGGTGATGCGCACGATGGAGTCCTCGACGTCCCGCGGGGCCACCATCATGAGGTCCGCCAGCTCGTCGACGATGACCAGCAGGTACGGGTAGGGCGAGAGCTCCCGCTCGCTCCCCTCGGGTGCCTGGACCTTGCCGGCGCGTACCGCGTGGTTGAAGTCGTCGATGTGCCGGAAGCCGTAGGCCGCGAGGTCGTCGTAGCGGAGGTCCATCTCGCGCACCACCCACTGGAGTGCCTCGGCGGCCTTCTTCGGGTTGGTGATGATGGGCGTGATCAGGTGCGGGATGCCTTCGTAGGCGGTGAGCTCCACCCGCTTCGGGTCGACGAGCACCATCCGCACGTCCTCAGGAGTCGCCCGCACCATGACCGACGTGATCAGGCAGTTGATGCAGGAGGACTTGCCGGAGCCCGTCGCACCGGCGACCAGGACGTGCGGCATGTTCGCCAGGTTGGCCATCTCGTATCCGCCCTCGACGTTCTTGCCGAGTGCGACCAGCATGGGGTGGTCGTCCTCGGCCGCGTCCGCGAGGCGCAGGACGTCTCCGAGGTTCACCATCTCCCGGTCGGAGTTGGGGATCTCGATGCCGACGGCGGACTTGCCGGGGATCGGGGAGATGATCCGGACGTCCGGGCTGGCGACGGCGTAGGCGATGTTCTTGGTGAGGGCGGTGATCCTCTCGACCTTGACGGCGGGGCCGAGTTCCACTTCGTACCGGGTGACGGTCGGGCCGCGGGTGAAGCCGGTGACGGACGCGTCGACCTTGAACTCCGTGAAGACGTTGGTCAGCGAGGCGACGACGGCGTCGTTGGCGGCGCTGCGTGTCTTGCCGGGGCCGCCACGCTCCAGCAGGTCCAGCGAGGGCAGCGCGTAGGTGATGTCACCGGAGAGCTGAAGCTGCTCGGCACGCGCGGGCAGCGCCTCGGACCGCTCGGGGACGGGTTTCGTCAGATCGGGGACGGCGCCGGTGGGCGGGGCGGCGTTCACCGTGCCCCCGTTACCGGACGGAGTCCTCTCGGCCGACCGCGCACCGGGGACCGGGGTCCCGGTCCGTTCGCCTCCCCTGTCCGTGGAGACGCCCTGGGTCAGATCGGCGACGACCGGCGACGGGGGCATCCCGTTGAGCACGGCCCCGTCGAGCGCGGCAGCCGCGGCGGCCGCGACGTCCACGGCGTCCATGGAGCGGTTCATCGCCGGCTGGGCGGAAAGCCTGCGGGACCTGCGCCGCTTGGCCGGCGCCTCGCCCTCGGTGTGATCCGGGTCGTATACGCCGTCCGGCTCCGGGCGTCGCGCCGGGGAACGCCGCGAACGCTCGGGCAGCGCGTCGCGCCACTGCTCGTCGTACCGCTCGTCGTCACTCCCGTACTCCTCACCCGGCACGTACACCGGGTCGACGACGCCCAGCCTGACGCCGAGCTGCCGCAGCCGCCGGGGAATCGCGTTGACCGGGGTCGCGGTGACGACCAGCAGCCCGAAGACGGTGAGCAACAGGAGCAACGGGACGGCGAGGACATCGCCCATCATGAAGACGAGGGGCTGGGAAGCGCCCCATCCGATCAGCCCGCCCGCGTCCTGCATGGCGTCGGTGCCGTCTTCGCGACCGGGCGAGCCGCAGGCGATGTGGACCTGGCCGAGCACGCCGAGGACGAGGGCGGAGAGCCCGATGACGATACGCCCGTTGGCCTCGGGCTTCTCCGGATAGAGGATCAGCCGCACGGCGACGGCACCCAGCAGTATCGGCACCAGTAGATCGAGCCGGCCGAACGCACCCGTCACGAGCATCTCGACGAGATCACCCACGGGGCCCTGCAGACGTGACCAGGTGCCCGCCGCCACGACCAGCGCGAGGCCGAGGAGCAGCAGGGCGAGCCCGTCCTTGCGGTGTGCCGGGTCAAGTCCCTTCGCGCCGCGCCCTATGGAGCGGAACACCGCCCCGACGCCGTGCGCGGTACCGAGCCAGAGCGCGCGGACGAGCCTGTACACACCCCCCGTGGGGGACGGTGCGGGCTTGGGCGCAGCTTTCCTCGCCACCGCCTTCTTGGCAGGTGCCCTTTTGGCGGCTGTCTTCTTGACGGGCGCCGTCTTCTTCGCCGCGGCCTTCTTGACGGGCGCGGATTTCTTCACCGGTCCCTGGGTACGGCCGGCACCCTTCGCGGTGCCCGCCGTGCCCAGGGAACCCTTGCCGGACGTACGTGAGGCCATGTGACTGAGGTTACCGGTGCCGACGACTGTGGACACGTGTGCCTACCGCTTCACCCTTCCGTGTCGCCCCGCACAGGCGACGAACTGACGCGGCCTCAGCTGTCGCAGGTCAGCCCTGCGAGGGCAGCGTGGCCCCGGAACCGCTCGCGCCGGGCCCCAGGGCGTCGAGCGCGCGGCGCAGTCCGGTGAGCTTGCGCTCCAGATGGGCGGCGGTGGCCACGGCGGCGGCATCAGCCGATTCGTCGTCCAACTGCTTGGAAAGGGCCTCCGCCTGCTCCTCGACCGCGGCGAGCCGCGCCGAGAGCTCGGCGAGCAGGCCGGCCGGCTCTTTCTCGTCGGTGCTCTGGTGGGCGCCGCCTTCGAGCTGGAGCCGCAGGAGCGCCGCCTGTTCGCGCAGCTGACAGTTCTTCATGTACAGCTCGACGAAGACCGAGACCTTGGCGCGCAGCACCCAGGGGTCGAAGGGCTTCGAGATGTAGTCCACCGCACCCGCTGCATAACCCCGGAAGGTGTGATGCGGGCCGTGGTTGATCGCGGTCAGGAAGATGATCGGAATGTCCCGGGTCCGCTCCCGCCGCTTGATGTGCGCGGCGGTCTCGAAACCGTCCATGCCGGGCATCTGTACGTCCAGCAGAATGACCGCGAAATCGTCCGTGAGCAGCGCCTTGAGCGCTTCCTCCCCTGACGATGCCCGTACCAGTGTCTGATCGAGCGCAGAGAGGATGGCCTCCAGCGCCAGCAGATTCTCCGGCCGGTCATCGACCAGGAGGATCTTGGCCTTCTGCACCATGGCCCGTCCTCCTCGCCCCGGAATCGCACCGGGTGCCGCCCCAGGGGACGACTCCCTTACGCCGTCCGTCCTTGTGCCGGTCATGGTAGCCGCACCCTGCCCGTCACCACACCCTGTCACCGCGATGTCACTGTGCACATAACGAAAACGCGGCCGGAGACCAGAAGGTTCCCCGGAATCGGCACACTCACACCCTACGGACACAGCCGCCCGACGAAGTCCGGCGGCCCTCCCGCCGCGCGGTCACTCTCCGCGCATCCAATTCTCCATCACCGACAGCAGGTGGTCGGAATCGACCGGCTTGGTCACGTAGTCAGAGGCTCCGCAGTCGATCGCCTTCTCACGGTCGCCCTTCATCGCCTTGGCGGTCAGTGCGACGATCGGCAGCCCCGAGAACTGCGGCATCCGGCGAATCGCCGTCGTGGTCGCGTACCCATCCATCTCGGGCATCATGATGTCCATCAGGACGATCGTCACATCATCGTGCTGTTCCAGGACTTCGATACCCTCACGTCCGTTCTCCGCGTACAGCACCGAAAGTCCATGCTGCTCCAGCACGCTGGTAAGGGCGAAGACATTGCGGATGTCGTCGTCGACGATCAGTACCTTCTCCCCGTGGAAGCGGAACGTCCGGCGCGCTTCCGGCTCCTCCTGGACGCTCTGCACCCACTCCTCCGGCGCCGCGGCCTCCTCCCCGGACCTGCCGTTCGGCAGGGCGGGGCGCTGCGCGGTCCCGCCCAGGGCCTTGCGCCGGCGCCGGAAGGCCCCGGCGGAGTCACCGGAACCGCCCAGGGACTGCTCGGTCCCGGTGCTCTGCGGTGCCTCCAGGCGCAGGGCGCCCTCGGCGGAACTCGCGTGGACCTCGATGGGCCCGGGCCCCGTCTGCGGATAGCCCTGCGGAGGCAGCTCGCTCGGGTGCAGGGGCAGGTACAACGTGAAGGTCGAGCCACGTCCCGGTTCGCTCGCCGCGTGGATCTCCCCGCCCAGCAGACGGGCGATCTCGCGGCTGATGGAGAGACCGAGACCGGTTCCACCGTACTTACGGCTGGTCGTACCGTCCGCCTGCTTGAACGCCTCGAAGATCACCAGCATCTTGCTGGACGCGATGCCGATACCGGTGTCGGTGACCGAGAAGGCGATCAGGTCACCGTCGGCGTCACGCAGTGAGCCGGCCTCCAGCAGGTGTTCCCTGATGGCGTTCGGCACGTCGGGCCCGGCCGGCCGGATGACCAGCTCGACGGCGCCGCTGTCGGTGAACTTCACCGCGTTGGACAGGAGGTTGCGCAGGACCTGCAGCAGCCGCTGTTCGTCCGTGTGCAGCGTGGCGGGCAGCTCCGGAGACACCCGTACGGAGAAGTCGAGTCCCTTCTCCGCAGTGAGCGGGCGGAACGTCGCCTCCACGTAGTCGACCAACTGCACCAGGGCGATCCTGGTCGGGCTGACGTCCATCTTGCCCGCCTCGACCTTGGACAGGTCGAGGATGTCGTTGATCAGCTGGAGCAGGTCGGAGCCCGCTCCGTGGATCGTCTCGGCGAACTCCACCTGCTTCGGCGAGAGATTGCTCTCGGCGTTGTCCGCGAGCAGCTTGGCCAGGATGAGCAGCGAGTTGAGCGGCGTGCGCAGCTCGTGCGACATGTTGGCCAGGAACTCGGACTTGTAGCGCATCGAGACGGCGAGCTGCTCGGCGCGCTCCTCCAGGACCTGCCGGGCCTCCTCGATCTCGGTGTTCTTCACCTCGATGTCGCGGTTCTGCTGCGCGAGCAGTTCCGCCTTCTCCTCCAGCTCGGCGTTGGAGGCCTGCAACGCCTTCTGCCGGTTCTCCAGCTCCTGCGAACGGTCGCGCAGCTGCTCGGTGAGTTCCTGGGACTGTTCGAGGAGCTTCTCGGTCTTCGTGTTGACGCTGATGGTGTTGACGCTCGTGGCGATCATCTCGGCGAGCTGGTTGAGAAAGTCCCGCTGGATGTGTGTGAACGGCTGGAAGGACGCCAGTTCGATGACACCGAGCACCTGGCCCTCGAAGAGCACGGGCAGCACGATCACGTGTGCGGGCGGCGCCTCACCCAGCCCGGAGGAGATCTTCAGATAACCCGGCGGCACGTTGTCCACCTGGATCGTCCGCTTCTCCACGGCCGCCGTGCCGATGAGGGTCTCACCGGGCCGGAAGGAAGTCGGCATGGACCCCGCCGAGTAGCCGTAACTGCCGCGCATGCGCAACTCGTACGCGTGCTCGCTGCCGGCGTCCGACCCGACCTCGTCCCCCTCGCCGGTGGCCATGGCCAGGAAGAACGCACCGTGCTGGGCGGAGACGACCGGTGTCAGCTCGCTCATGATCAGCGACGCCACGTCGTCCAGGTCCCGGCGTCCCTGCATCAGACCGGAGATCCGGGCGAGGTTGCCCTTGAGCCAGTCCTGCTCCTTGTTGGCCAGCGTGGTGTCGCGCAGATTGGCGATCATCGTATTGATGTTGTCCTGCAGCACCTGGATCTCGCCGGCCGCGTCCACGTCGATCTTGAGATTGAGATCGCCGCGGGTCACCGCGGTGGCGACGGCCGCGATGGCGCGCACCTGGCGGGTCAGGTTCCCCGCCATCTCGTTCACCGACTCGGTGAGGTCACGCCAGGTACCGTCGACGTCCCTGACCCTGGCCTGACCGCCCAGCTGCCCCTCGGTGCCCACCTCGCGGGCCACCCGGGTCACCTGCTCGGCGAAGGAGGAGAGCTGGTCGACCATCGTGTTGATGGTGTTCTTCAGCTCAAGGATCTCACCACGCGCGTCGATGTCGATCTTCTTGGTGAGGTCGCCCTTGGCGATGGCCGTGGTCACCGTGGCGATCTGCCGCACCTGGCCTGTCAGGTTGGACGCCATCGAGTTCACCGACTCCGTGAGGTCCTTCCAGGTGCCCGAGACACCCGGGACACGTGCCTGGCCGCCCAGCTCTCCCTCGGTGCCCACCTCGCGGGCCACCCGGGTCACCTCGTCGGCGAACGAGGACAGGGTCGTCACCATCGTGTTGACGGTGTCGGCCAGTTCGGCGACCTCGCCGCGTGCCTCGACCGTCACCTTCTTCGTCAGGTCGCCGTTGGCGACCGCGGAGGAGACCCTGGAGATGTTCCGTACCTGGCTGGTCAGGTTGTTCGCCATCAGGTTGACGTTCTCGCTGAGGTCCTTCCAGATGCCTGTGGCACCGCGCACCCGGGCCTGGCCGCCGAGGATGCCCTCGGTCCCCACCTCCCGGGCGACCCTCGTCACCTCGTCACCGAAGTTCATCAGCTGGTCGACCATGGTGTTGACCGTCGTCACCAGTTCGAGGATCTCGCCCTTGGCGTCGACGGTGATCTTCTTGGAGAGGTCGCCCTTCGCGACCGCGGTGGTCACCTCGGCGATGTTGCGCACCTGGAGGGTCAGGTTGTTCGCCATGCCGTTGACGGACTGGGTGAGGTCCTTCCACGTGCCGGAGACACCCTGTACTTCCGCCTGGCCGCCCAGGATGCCCTCCGTGCCCACCTCACGGGCGACCCGGGTCACCTGCTCCGCGAAGTTCGACAGCTGGTCGACCATGGTGTTGAGGGTGTTCTTCAGCTCAAGGATCTCTCCCCGGGCGTCCACATCGATCTTCTGCGACAGGTCACCCCGCGCCACCGCCGTGGCGACCTGCGCGATGTTGCGGACCTGGGCGGTGAGGTTCCCGGCCATGCCGTTCACCGAGTCGGTCAGGTCACGCCACACGCCTGCCACACCGGGTACCTGTGCCTGGCCGCCGAGGCGGCCGTCCGTGCCCACCTCGCGGGCCACCCGGGTCACCTGGTCGGCGAAGGCGGACAGCTGGTCGACCATCGTGTTGATGGTGTTCTTCAGCTCAAGGATCTCTCCCCGGGCGTCCACATCGATCTTCTGCGACAGGTCACCCCGCGCCACCGCCGTGGTCACCTGGGCGATCTGGCGTACCTGGGAGGTCAGGTTCCCGGCCATGAAGTTGACGGAGTCGGTGAGCTCCTTCCACGTGCCGGAGACACCGTCGACACGTGCCTGACCACCCAGGCGGCCCTCCGTGCCCACGTCCCGCGCCATCCGCGTCACCTGGTCGGCGAAGTTGGACAGCTGCGCCACCATCGTGTTGACGGTGTTCTTCAGCTCCAGCATCTCGCCGGCCACGTCGACGGTGACCTTCTGCGACAGATCGCCGTTGGCGACGGCCGTGGTCACCTGCGCGATGTCACGCACCTGGCCCGTGAGGTTGCGGAAGGCGGTGTTCACCGAGTCGGTGAGGTCCTTCCACGTCCCTGCCGCGCCCGGCACCTCCGCCTGGCCGCCGAGACGGCCTTCGACGCCGACCTCCCGCGCCACCCGGGTCACTTCCGAACCGAAGGCCTGGAGCTGGTCCACCATCGTGTTGACGGTGTTCTTCAGCTCCAGCATCTCACCGGCCACATCGACGGTGACCTTCTGCGTCATGTCACCACTGGCCACAGCGGTGGTCACCTGCGCGATGTCACGCACCTGTGTCGTCAGGTTCCGGAAGACCGTGTTCACCGAATCGGTGAGGTCCTTCCAGGTGCCCGCGGCACCCGGCACCTGGGCCTGGCCGCCGAGCAGCCCCTCGCCACCGACCTCGCTCGCCACTCGCGTCACCTCGTCGGCGAAAGTACGCAGCGTCTCGGTCATCTGGTTGATCGTCTCGGCGAGCTGCGCGACCTCGCCCCGGGCGCTCACCGTGACCTTCTGGGACAGATCGCCGTTGGCGACCGCCGTCGTCACCTCGGCGATGCCGCGCACCTGCGACGTGAGGTTCCCGGCCATCGTGTTGACGGAGTCGGTGAGGTCCTTCCAGACCCCGGCCACCCCTGGAACCGTCGCCTGTCCGCCCAGCTCTCCCTCGGTACCCACCTCACGGGCGACCCGGGTCACCTCGGAGGAGAACGACGACAGCTGGTCCACCATCGTGTTGACGGTGTTCTTCAGCTGGAGCATCTCACCGGCCACATGGACGGTGACCTTCCGCGAGAGGTCGCCCTTGGCCACGGCCGTCGTCACCAGGGCGATGTCGCGCACCTGTGCGGTCAGCCGGTAGGCCATGGTGTTCACGGAGTCCGTGAGGTCCTTCCACGACCCGGACATGCCACGCACCTGGGCCTGTCCGCCCAGCTTGCCCTCGGTACCCACCTCGACCGCGACCCGCGTCACCTGTTCGGTGAACGCGGACAGCTGATCGACCAGATTGTTGACGGTGCGGGCGACCTTCAGGAACTCCCCGCGCAGCGGGCGTACCGTCTCGTCCGCCGTATGGGTGCGCAGCTCCATCCGCTGCTCGAGGTCACCGTCGGCGACCGCGGAGAGTACTCGTCCGACTTCGGACACGGGTCGCGCCAGGTCGTCGACGAGCTCGTTGGAGGCGTCGATCGCAGCCGCCCAGGACCCCTCGCAGGCGCCGGTCTCCAGGCGCTCGGTGAGCTTTCCCTCGCGTCCGACCACGCGCCGCACCCGGGCGAGCTCGCCCGTCAGGTGCAGATTCCGGTCAGCGACCTCGTTGAAGACCGCAGCGATCTCGGTGAGCACGCCGTCGCCGGAGACGGTGAGCCGCCTGCGGAAGTTTCCGTCACGCATCGCCACGAGGGCCGCGAGCAGTCTGTTGAGAGCTGCCGCATCCACATCGATCGTCCCGTTGCGCTGCTTTTTCACGGACTGCCCGCCTTTTGTGCGCGTTCCTGAACCCCGCGCCGCCACGCCAGACTCCACCGTGTCCCTCCCGCAGGGGTTGACCGTATCGCTAGGGCCGTTGTCGGAAGCTTGCCCACTTCCACTTTCGCTCACCGCCACAGCACACCGTCGACGGGTGACTATGCGGTCGTCAAATCGTTGAAACGTACCAGGCCGGCGCGGGAGGGCGGGGAAGGTCGCATGGTTGTCCCATTTCCCTCACCGGGCGACCCAAGTTGTGCGCCCGGCGCACGACCGCCGGAGGCCCCGGGCATCCAAGTCCGCCCTCGTGTACCCGGGACACCCGGCGAGCGTCTAGCCTGGCAGTCGAATCGAAGCGGCGACATACGGGCACAGGACTCGGGGAGCGACGAGACACCAAATGGGGAGTGCTGTGATCACCGCGCGCGCGGCTGCCACCTTCGATCCGGTCGGCCGTTCGGTCGCGACCGCCCGCGCTTTCGTCCGCGACACCCTTCAGGGGTGGGGTTACACGGATGTCGTCGACGACGCCGTCGTCCTTACCAGCGAACTCGTGACCAATGCGGTCGTGCATGCCGGCACGGCAGCCGATGTGCTCTGTCTGCGCACCGAGGACGGCGTCCGCGTCGAGGTGTCCGACCACTACCCGGAGCGGGAGGTCCCGCTCCAGGGCTCAGGCCTCGATTTCGGCAGCCCTGACCGGGAGGGCGGCCGTGGCCTGCTGCTCTGCGCCGCTCTCGCCTCCCGCTGGGGCGTCGAGTACACCCCGGCGCACAAGCACGTCTGGTTCCAGCTGGATCTTCCCGAGCGCCCCGTGGGCATCCGCTCGGCGAGCCCGGTCCTGCCGACCGCGCTCCTGCCGGTGGCGGAACAGCGCGTGCGGGTGGCCGTCGTGCAGATCGACGGCTCCGGATCCATCGCCTCGTGGAACGACGACGCCGCCTTCCTCTTCGGATACGCCGCGGAGAAGGTCGACGGCAGGCAGTTCACCGACTTCGTGGCGTGGCCGCACACCCCGGGCACCAACACCGGTATCGCCGAAGCGCTGCGGCTCTCCCGGTGGGAGGGCAGCTACGGCATCCGCGGCGCCGACGGCCGCGTCATTCCGGTGTACGCCTCGCACCTCAGGGTCCGCGACGCCGACGGAGAGCCCTCCACCGTCTGCCTCCTCGTACGCGATTACGAACGCGCCGTGCTCCAGACACCGGCCCGTGCGCCCGTCTCCGACGCGTCGGCCGAAAACCGCACCACGGACCCGTTCGAAATCTTCATCGGCTCCCCCGCCCCCGACGACCTCGACGGGCTGCTGCAGCGCACGGTCGAGCGGGCACGCGACATGCTGGACGCCGACGCCGCGTTCCTGCTGCTGGCCACCGATGACGAGACCGAGCTGGAGGTCCGTGCGACCACCGGCCTCCCTTCGGCCCGCCAGCGCTTCGCCCGGGTTCCCGTCGAGGCCGGGACGGGCCGTTACGGCTCCGCCCGCATGCCCGCCGTCCACGAGGACCTCTCCGTCGTACCGGGCGCTGTGCCGCTGCTCGTTGACACCGGCATGCGTTCGGTCGTCACGGTCCCGCTCAAGGTCGAGGGCCGCCTCACGGGCTCCCTCGGGGTCGCGGCCGAAGCTGCTGGGCGTTACTCCAACGAGGAGGCCCTGCGCCTGCAGTTCGCAGCGGACCGCATCGCGCTGGCCGTCGAGTCGGCCAGGCTCGGCGAACTGGAGCGTCTGCGCCGCGGCTCGCTGTCCTTCCTCGTCGAGGCGTCGGACCTGCTCGCCGGAACACTGGACAGGGACCAGACCCTGGCACTGATGGCACAGATGACCGTGCCCACACTGGCTACGTGGTGCGCCGTCTACACCATCGCGGACCAGTCCTCGGAGCCCTTCCTCTCCTACGTCCTCCACGAGGACGAGGAACGCATCGACGGCCTGAAGGACCTGCTCTCCTCCATCGCCCCACCGGACCCCGTCCCGGCTCCGGGCGCCCGGATCTGGCCGGCGCCTACGGAAGCCGGTCACCAGGCAGCCCTGCGCACGTCCAAGCGCACCCTGGGCAGGGACGCCCCCCTGAGCATGGGAGCGGCCACCCGCACCATTCTGGCCACGGCGGCTGCGGTGGGAGGCGAGACCGTGGTCCTGCCACTGGTGGCAAGGAACCGCGTGATCGGCATGCTCACGCTCGGCAAGCCCTCCGACGAGCACTTCCGCCAGGAGATTCTGGAGCTGGCCGAGGACCTTTCCCGGCGGGCCGCTCTGGCCCTGGACAACGCCCGTCTGTACTCGGAGCGCATGGCCATCAGCCAGTCGCTCCAGCGCAGCCTGCTGCCGCCCGGCCTGCCCGATGTACCCAACGTCGAGATCGAGGTCATCTACCGTGCGGCGGGTGAGGGCAACGAGGTCGGCGGCGACTTCTACGACGTCTTCCCCATCCGCGACGGTGCCTACGGCTTCGCCATCGGCGACGTCTGCGGTACGGGCCCGGAGGCTGCGGCAGTCACGGGTCTCGCCCGGCACGCCCTGCGTCTTCTGGCCCGCGAGGGGTTCGGCGGCCCTGCGGTACTGGAGCGGCTCAATGCCGCCATCCTGGACGAGGGCGCACGCAGCCGCTTCCTCACGCTGCTCTACGGGGAGTTGTGGCCCCAGGAGGACGGCAGCGCCCTTCTGAAGGTGGTCTGCGCCGGCCATCCGCTCCCCCTGCGTCTACGCCAGGACGGCACCGTGGAAGCCGCTGCCGAGCCCCAGCCGCTGCTGGGAGTCATCGAGGACCTCGAGCTGTACGAGCAGGAGGTCACTCTGGAGCCCGGCGATGTGCTCCTGTGCGTGACCGACGGGGTCACCGAGCGCCGCGAGGGCGCCCGCATGCTGGGCGACGACGGGCTGGCCGACGTCCTCGCCGTGTGCACGGGCCTGACAGCCGGCGCGGTCGCGGGGCGCATCCTGCGGGCCGTCGAACGCTTCGCCGCGGAGCCCGCATCCGATGACATGGCGATCCTGGCCATGCGCGTACCGGAGCCGCAGAGCGTCTGAGGCAGTGTCTCCTCCGGCTCTGACGCCTGTCGTCCCGGCCGAGCCGGCACCGGCTGCCGGAAGCGTGGCTGCCTGAGCAACGGCACACTCCGGAGCGCCCGCACCGGACCGGCAGGCGGCCCCGGCGCCCACCGGTGTGACAAGCGGAGAGCAGCCACCGTTCCCCCGGCCGGCCTCTACTCGCTGTGCACGATCTGGATCAGGTTGCCGCAGGTGTCGTCCAGTACCGCAGTGGTGACCTGCCCCATCCGCAGCGGCTTCTGGGTGAACCGCACGCCGAGTCCACGCAGCCGGTCGAACTCCGCGGGTACGTCGTCCACGGCGAAGGACGTGGCCGGGATGCCGTCCTTGACCAGCGCCTCCTTGTACGGCTTCACCGCGGGGTGGCCGTCGGGCTCCAGCAGCAGTTCGGTTCCGTCGGGAGCCTCGGGTGAGACCACGGTCAGCCACCGGTCCTCCCCTAGCGGGACCTCGGTCTTCTTCACGAAGCCCAGTACGTCCGTGTAGAAGCGGAGCGCCTTGTCCTGGTCGTCGACGAAGACGCTGGAAAGGTGGATCTTCATGGGGTGCTCTCCGGTGAATCAGGCCTGAGCCATCGGGTCACGATGCGCTCAAGGGGCTCGGTGTTCAGGTCGTGGAACTTGTAGCGGCCCTGCCGCCGTGAACGGACCAGGCCTGCGGACTCCAGGACGGCCAGGTGCTGGCTGATCGCCTGGCGGGACAGCCCCAGACCGTGCTTGGTCACCAGCCGTGCGCAGATCTCGAACAGCGTCTGGCCGTCCCGGTCCACCAGCTCATCCAGAATTCGCCGACGGGTGGGGTCGGCCAGGGCCTTGTAGACATCATCCGCCATGGACGACACCATAGGTAAGTAGATGCTTGCCTATCAAGTGGGACTGTCCTGGCTGCACCTGTGTGAGCCCGCGGCAGACGTGCCCCGAACGCAAAGAAGGGCCCCCGCCATTGGCGGGGGCCCTTCTTTGCGTTGAGCCCCAATGCGGAATCGAACCGCAGACCTTCTCCTTACCATGGAGACGCTCTACCGACTGAGCTATTGGGGCCTGCTGCCTTGCGGCAACGAGGTAAAGCATACCCCGAACTCAGGGGTGCTCAGAACCATCAGTTCCAGGACTCCGTCGAGACGGCTCAGCCGGCTTCGACCCGGCCGAACACCGGGCTGCCGGTCTTCCCCAAGCCGGTAATCGTGCCCTGACAGGCAGGGGCGCTCAGAACGCAGAAAAGCCCCGTGCCACAAGGGCACGGGGCTTTCCCGGAATAATTGTTCGGCGGCGTCCTACTCTCCCACAGGGTCCCC